>NZ_JBJGYW010000001.1:0-271392 GCF_054050215.1 Geodermatophilus sp. SYSU D01186
GTGGCCCCCTCCCGCGACGGGAGGGGGCCACTGCCGTGTGTCGGTACCCGCCCTCAGTTGGTCTGGCGGGGCTTCGGCTCGGCGCGGGCGTCGAGCTGGATCTCCTTGTGCGCCTCGGGCACGCCGCTCTTGAGCTCCTTGGTCCGCTCGATCTCGGCGTCGAGCTCGATGCCGAACAGCAGCGCCACGTTGGTCAGCCAGAACCAGATGAGGAAGACGATGACACCGGCCAGCGCCCCGTAGGTCTTGTTGTAGCTGCCGAAGTTGGCGACGTAGAAGGCGAACAGCGCGGAGGCGACGGCCCAGACGACGATCGCCACGACGGCGCCGGGGCTGACGAACTTGAACCCGCGCAGCCGCACGTTGGGCGTCGAATAGTAGAGGACGGCGATCATCAGCGCGAGCAGGACGACGATCACCGGCCACTTGACGACGTTCCAGATGGTCAGCCCCGTCTCGCCCACGCCGATGGCCTGGGCGATCGCGTCGACGACCGGGCCGCTGAGCACGAGCAGCGCCACGATCACCGCGGCGAACAGGATGCCGATCAGCGTGACCAGCAGCTGCAGCGGCTTGAGCTTCCAGACCTTGCGGCCCTCGGGGGTCTCGTAGACCACGTTCGCCGCGCGGGTGAACGCGCCGACGTAGCCGGAGGCGGACCACACGGCGCCGGCCAGACCCAGGATCAGGCCGAACCCGGCCGCGCCGGTGTTGCCGGCGATCTGCTGGATGACCGGGTTGAGCGTGCTGGCCGCCTGCTGGGGCACGACCGCGGTCAGGGCGGTGGTCAGCTGCTCCGGGTTGGTCAGCAGGCCCACGATCGACAGCAGGGCGATCAGCGCGGGGAACAGCGCCAGGACGCCGTAGTAGGTCAGCGCCGCCGCCCAGTCGGTGAGGTTGTCCTCGCTGAACTCCTTGAGAGTGCGCTTCAGCGTGCCGACGGTGGTGGGCTTCGTGTCGGCGCCGTGGGGCTTGCTGTCGAAGCGGGTGTCGTTGACCTTGGGGTCGTCGGGCGCGGGATCACCGGCGACGTTGCCGGAGAACCGGGTGTCCTTCGCGGCGGCCTCGCCGCGGGATCCGGTGGAGCGGGCCATGGGTTCGTCCTCCGGTGGAGTGGTTGCTCGTCAGCGCTCCCGGTTCCCCGGACGGTCCCGTTCCATGCCCGCCCGCGGTGTGTCGCGACCACCCTGTGACCTGCTCGGCGGCCGTGTGCGGCGTCCCTCGATGGGGGTGGGTCCGCGCCGGAGTGTCAGCAAGACCTCACGCCGTGACGATTGAGACGGCGGTCGGCGGGGGAAGGAGGAGCCCGACGACGTGCTGCGGGGCCCGCCCCGCGGCAGAGCCGAGAGAACACATGGGGGATGTACAGATGGTGCTGTGGCCGGCCGTGACCCTGATCGGGTTCCTGGTCCTGACCGCACTCGTGATCGTCATGGGCACCTCGTCCACGGCGCGGTACGAGCGGGAGCAGCGCGCCGCCGGCGCGCGCTCCACCAGCCGTGCCGCGGCGGCCGAGCCGGTGGGTGCCGCCCGCGCCGCCTGAGGGAGGACCTCCCTCCCCCCACGCCTCGCAGGCTCGGCGTGGGCCCCTGGAGGGCGGCCGTTCCAGCGCGTCACATGGTGACCCGCGCGCCCCGCGCTCCGTTCCGGAGTCGCGGGGCGCGGGCGCGGGCGCGTCAGAGCCAGGCCTCCGGGGTGTCGAGGACGGTGCGGTCCAGCGACTCCAGGAGGTCGAGCTGGACGGCGACCTTCGGCAGCTCGTACCGGTGGAACCAGCGCGCCGCCGCCCGCTTGCCCTGGTGGAAGTCGCTGGTCTCCTCCCGGGTGGCCAGCGCCTGTTCCAGCCACAGCCACGCCACGACGACGTGGCCGGCCGCCTCGAGGTAGACGGTGGCGTTGGCCAGGGTCACCGCCGGGTCCCCCGCGCCCCAGAGCGTCGCGGTCACCGAACCCAGCCGGGCCACGGCGGCATCGAGGTCCGAGGCGAACCCCGCCCACTCCGTGCCGGCCGCGCGGGCCGTCGTCGCCCCGATCGTCTCCCCGAGCAGCGCCAGCCCCGCGCCCCCCTGCATCACGACCTTGCGGCCGAGCAGGTCCAGCCCCTGGATCCCGGCCGTCCCCTCGTGGATGGGGTTGAGCCGGTTGTCGCGGTAGAACTGCTCGACCGGGTAGTCGCGGGTGTAGCCGTAGCCGCCGTGCACCTGGATGGCGAGGTCGTCGGCGACCGGTCCCCACTGCGACGGCCACGACTTCGCGATCGGCGTCAGCACCTCCAGCAGCAGGTGCGCCCGCGCGCGGTCCTCCGGCGTCGCGCCGGTCTGCTCCTCGTCGACCAGCCGCGCGCAGTACAGCGCCAGCGCCAGGCCTCCCTCCGCGTAGGACTTCGCGGCCAGCAGCATCCGGCGGACGTCGGTGTGCGCCACGATCGGCACCGGCGGGGCCATGCCGCCTCCCGGCCCGCCCCGGTCGGTCGGCGGGCGGCCCTGGGTGCGGGTGCGGGCGTAGGCGAGGGCGTGCAGGTAGCCGGTGTAGCCGAGCGCCGCCGCGCCCGCCCCGACGCCGACCCGCGCCTCGTTCATCATGTGGAACATGTAGGTCAGGCCCCGGTGCTCCTCGCCGACGAGGTACCCCACCGCGCCGGCCCGCCCGCCCGGGGTGTGCACGCCCTCCCCGAAGTTGAGCAGCGTGTTCGTCGTCCCCCGGTAGCCCATCTTGTGGTTGAGCCCGGCGAGGACGACGTCGTTGCGCTCGCCCAGTGAGCCGTCGTCGGCCACCAGGTGCTTGGGCACGACGAACAGCGAGATGCCCTTCACGCCGGGTGG
Source organism: Geodermatophilus sp. SYSU D01186 (assembly GCF_054050215.1). Classification (NCBI taxonomy): domain Bacteria; kingdom Bacillati; phylum Actinomycetota; class Actinomycetes; order Geodermatophilales; family Geodermatophilaceae; genus Geodermatophilus; species Geodermatophilus sp. SYSU D01186. Next base: position 2,823 of record NZ_JBJGYW010000001.1, read on the forward strand.
GCCGCCGGGCACCTTGGCCAGCACCAGGTGGACGATGTTCTCGCTCAGCTCGTGGTCGCCGGCGGAGATCCACATCTTGTTGCCGGTCAGCCGGTACGTGCCGTCGTCCTGCCGCTCGGCGCGGGTGGTGATGTCGGCCAGGGACGAGCCGGCCTGCGGCTCCGACAGCGCCATCGTGCCGAACCAGCGGCCCTCGAGCATCGGCCGCACGTAGGTGTCGACCTGCTCGCGGCTGCCGTGCGCGACCAGCAGCCGGGCGTTGGCCATGGTGAGGAACGGATAGGCCGAGGTGCCGACGTTGGCCGCCTGGAACCACGCCATGGCGGCCTGGGAGACGGTGTGCGGCAGCTGCATGCCGCCGAGCTCCTCGTCGAACGTGCCGGCGACCAGCCCGGCGTCGGCGAACACCCGCAGCGCCCGGCCGACCTCGGGCACCATCTCCACCCTGCCGTCGACCATGCGCGGCTCGTGCTCGTCGGCGGCGCGGTTGTGCGGGGCGAAGTGCTCGGTGGCGATCTGCTCGGCCAGGTCCAGCACCGCGTCGAAGGTCTCCCGCGAGTGGTCGGCGTGGCGGGGACGCTTCACCAGCTCCTCGACGCCCAGCCACTCGTGGAGGAGGAACTCCAGGTCGCGGCGGGACAGGATCAGCGACGGGCGCACGGGTGCCTCCAGGAGCGGGGAGCGGGAGCCGCCGCCACAGTAGGCCGCGGGCCGGGGCGGTCGTTTCGCATCGCCGGTCGTGCGGCCGGGGAATCCAGGTCGTATCGTCCCGAGCGCGGGGGTCGTCGCCCGCCGGACCGTGCGGGGAGCGCCGATGGCGAGCTCGGAGGGCTCGCCCCGGCAGCGCGGGACCTCGTGGCGGCGGCGGGCGGTCGAGGCGCTGGCGTCGATCGGTGAGGCGGTCTACTTCCTGGACCCCCAGGACCGTTTCACCTGGCTCAACGCCGCGGCCGAGCGACTGCTGGAGAGATCGGCCGGCGATCTGGTCGGCCGCACGGTCTGGGAGGCGTTCCCTGAAGCGCTCACGTCCCCTCTGCGGGACGCCTACCGCGACGCCCGCGGGCAGCGGCAGCCCCAGTTGGTGGAGTTCTTCTACGGTCCGCTGGACCGGTGGTTCCAGGTCCGGGCCTACCCGACCGGCGATGACGTGGTGGTCTTCTTCCGCGACGTGCACGAGCGGCGCACGCTCGACGAGGAGCGGGCGGCGGAGTCCTCGCTCATCCGCGCGGTGCTCAACGCGCTGCCCGCCCGGACCGCGATCCTCGACGCCGACGGCACGATCCTGACGACCAACGCGGCGTGGGCTGCCGGCGCCGCGGTCGACGGCCGCCCGTTCGCCAGCGGCGGTGCGAACTACCTCGAGGCCTGCCGCGCCGCGGCGGCCGCCGGCGTCCGGGACGCCCGCACCGCCGTCGAGGGCCTGGAGGCGGTGTTCGAGGGGCGGGCGCCGTCGTTCTCCCTCGACTACGCCTGGCCGGTGGCCGCCGGGCGGGGCGGCGAACCCCGCTGGTGGCACATGCAGGCCTTCCCGGTGGACGACGGGCCGCGCGTCGTCGTCACGCACAGCGACATCACGGACCGGGTGACCGCCGAGCAGCGCGCAGCCTGGCAGGCCCGCCACGACCACCTCACCGCCCTGCCCAACCGGGCGGCGCTGCACGAGGTCATCACCGACGCGCTGGCCGAGGACGACAGCGGGCGGGTCACCGTCCTGTACATGGACGTCGACGGCTTCAAGCACGTCAACGACTCACTCGGACACTCCGCGGGGGACCTGCTGCTGCGCGAGCTGGCCTCCCGCCTCGCGCACCGCACGCGCCCGACCGACGTCGTCGGCCGGCTGGGGGGCGACGAGTTCGTCGTGGTCGCCCGCGACTGCGACGCCGCCGGCGGGGAGGCCCTGGCCCGGCGGTTCCACGGCGTCTTCGACGAGCCCTTCGAACTCGCCGGCACCCGGCTGCCGCTGACCGTCAGCATCGGCATCGCCGCATCCGACGCCGCGCATGCCGGCCCGGAGGACCTCCTCCGGGACGCCGACGCCGCGATGTACGCCGCCAAGGCCGGCGGTCCGCACCGGTACGTGGTCTTCACCCCGGCCCTGCGCAGCGAGCTCGAGGACCGCTGGCAGATCGCCAGCCGGCTGCGGGACGCCGCCGCGAACGGCGAGTTCGAGGTGCACTGGCAGCCGGTGGTGCACCTGGCCAGCGGGGAGGTCACCGGCTGCGAGGCGCTCCTGAGGTGGGACCACCCCCGGCGCGGGCCGGTCTCGCCGGCGCAGTTCATCCCGGTCGCGGAGGAGAACGGGCTGATCGTGCCGGTCACCCGGTGGCTGCTGCAGGTTGTCGGCGCCCAGGCCGGCGCCTGGTCGCGGGAGGGGCTGGACCTGACGGTCGCGGTCAACATCAGTGCCGTCCACCTGGCGTCCGGGACGCTGGTCGAAGACGTGCTGGGCGCGCTCGCCGACAGCGGCCTCGACCCGGGTCGGCTGGTCGTCGAGCTGACCGAGACGAGTCTCGCCGGGGATCCGGAGCAGGCGGCCGCACAGTTCGCGGTCCTGCGCGAGCACGGGGTTCGCATCGCGATCGACGACTTCGGGACCGGCTACAGCTCGCTGTCGGCCCTGGCCACGCTGCCGGTCGACGTGCTCAAGGTCGACCGCACCCTCGTCTCGGGCCCACCGGGGGACCGCGCCACGGCTCCCGTGGCGATCCTCGGCGCGGTGTCCGCGCTGGGCTCAGCGCTGGGGCTGCAGGTCCTGGCGGAGGGCGTCGAGACCGCCGAGCAGGTGGCCCGCGCCCGGCGGGTGGGCTGCACGTACGCCCAGGGCTTCGCCCTGTCCCCGCCGCTGCCGGCCGAGCGGCTGGGCGCCCTGTTGGCCGACGGGCTGCGGCGCACCGGGCGGCAGGTGCTGCCCCCACCGGACCAGGCCCCCTGACGCGAGGCGGCCGCCCGGCGCGATCCAGCCGCCGAACGCGACGAGACCCCTCCCCGCGGGTGCGGGGAGGGGTCTCGGTCGAGCGGGTGCGGTCAGCCGCGGTGGCGGCCGCCGGTGGTGCCGGCGTTCCCCGGGCGGCCGGCCGGCGGCGCGGTGGACGTCGGAGCCGCGGCGCCGACCGCCTGAACGGCCTGCTCGAGCTCGTCGTCGGCGACCGGGTCGCCCGCGGTCTGCTCGGCGGCCTGCCGGGCCTGGATGCCGGACTTGTTCGACAGCGCCAGCTGCGGCAGGAACAGGAACACGAAGAACCCGAGAGCCACGACGCAGGCGGCGATCAGGAACACCAGGTCGATGGTGTTCGAGAAGCCGGTCTTGAACGGCAGCGCGAGGTGGGACGGCAGCTCCTGGATGAAGGAGGTGTCCGACAGGTCCCCGCCGCCCTGGAGCTGGCCGCTCTGCAGCGCCTGGGCCACCCGCGGGTCGGTCGAGGCGGCCAGGGCGTCGCTGATCTCCGTGGGCAGCCGGGTGAACAGCACCGACAGGAACGCGGCGGTGCCGATCGTGCCGCCCATCTGGCGGAAGAACGTGACCGACGAGGTGGCCACGCCCATCTCCCGCGGCGAGACGGCGTTCTGCACGGCCAGGATGACCGGCTGGAAGTTGAACCCGAGGCCCAGGCCCATGAGGACCATCAAGGGCACCAGCGCCCACACCGAGGTGTCGGCGTCCACGACGAACGACATGGCCACCAGGGCGACGGTCATCAGGGCGATGCCGACCAGCGGGAAGACCTTGTACTTGCCGGTCTTGCCGATCGCGATGCCGGAGCTCATCGCGCCGACCATGATCCCGGCGACCAGCGGGATCATCTGCAGGCCGGCGACCGTCGCGCTGGAGCCGTGCACGATCTGCAGGTACTGCGGGAGCAGCAGCAGCCCGCCGAACATGCCGGCGCCCATCACGATGCTGCCGATGCCGCTGACGGTGAAGCTGCGGTTGCGGAACAGCCGCAGGGGGAGCAGCGCCTCGTCGCCGTAGGCCCGCTCGGCCAGGACGAACAGCAGGAAGCCGACGGCCCCGATCACGTAGCAGACGAGCGACCGGCCGGAGTCCCAGCCCCAGAGGCGGCCCTGCTCGGCCACGATCAGCAGCGGGACGAGGAAGGTGATCAGCGCGAGCGCACCCGGCCAGTCGATGCGGTGGTCGCGGCGCTCGTGCGGCAGGTGCAGGACGCGGTAGACCGCGGCGAAGGCGAGCAGGCCCAGCGGCACGTTGATGAAGAAGATCCAGCGCCAGCCGGTGAGGCCCAGCAGCGAGGTCTGGCCGGCGAAGAAGCCGCCGATGACCGGGCCGAGCACGCTGGAGGTGCCGAAGACGGCCATGAAGTAGCCCTGGTACCGGGAGCGCTCCCGGGGCGGCACGATGTCGCCGATGATCGCCAGCGCCAGCGACATCAGGCCGCCGGCGCCGACGCCCTGCAGGGCCCGGAACGCGGCCAGCTCGTACATCGAGCTCGCGATGCCGCACAGCACCGAGCCCACGACGAAGACCGCGATGGCGAACAGGTAGAACGGCCGCCGTCCGTAGATGTCGGAGAGCTTCCCGTACAGCGGCGTGGCGATCGTCGAGGTGATGAGGAAGGCCGTGGTGGCCCACGCCTGCAGGTCGTAACCCTGCAGGTCGTCGGCGATGGTGCGGATGGCGGTGGAGACGACGGTCTGGTCGAGGGCGGCCAGGAACATGGCGACCATCAGCCCGACCAGGATCGTGACGATCTGCCGGTGGCTGAAGACGCCGTCGGAGTCCGGGGCGGCGGAGGCCGCGCGGGCGCTGCTCCGCCCGGACGCGCCGGCTCGGGTGCTGTGGGTCATGACTTCTCTCTCGGGGACGGCGCGGTCGGGGACTCGGCGGGCAGGGACGAGGCGACGTCGTCCAGCAGGCGGCCGAAGAGCGTGGTGAACGTGGTGAGGTCGGCGGCGGACCAGTCGGCGGTGATGCGGGCGAGGACGGCCTCGCGCTCGCTGCGCATCTGCTCCAGCGCGGCCTGCCCGGCGTCGGTGACGACCAGCCGGCTGGCCCGGCCGTCGGTCTCGTCGGCGACCCGCCGCACCAGGCCCTGCTCGATGAGGGTGGCCACGTGCCGGCTGACGGTCGACGGGTCGGCGTGCACGAGGTCGGCGAGCGCGCCCTGGCGCAGCGGGCCGATCCGGACGAGCGGGAACAGGAGCACGAGCGCGGCGCGGTCGCGACCCTCGCCGGCCTGCGCGCTCTTCAGCGCGTGGACCAGGCGCATGAACCGCGGCAGCTGCTCGCCGAGGGTGCGGACCCCGGCCGCGCGGTCGGCGGCCGCGGTGGGCTCGGTGGAGGTGGGGGGCACGGGGATCTCCGGGGCAGGACGATGGAACACATGCACGCTACAACCGGTTGTTCGAGGCAAGCAAACAGTTGTGCCGTGCACGTAAGTGAGACGGGCCACGTCCGAGGGCCGCGGTGCGGTGGGATCCTGGACGGGAACCCGCCGACCGGCGCGCCACCCGCGCGGTCGTCCGTCTGCGCCCGACCGTCGCGCCGGGCCGCGATGCACCCCATCCCGAGGAGGACCCGTGGCCACCCCGCCCGACGACCTGCGGACGCGGCTGGCCGGCCTCACCCTCGAGGACGAGCACCGCCTGGGCCGGCGGCTCGACGGCACCCGGCGCACCCGGGACGCCGGCGCCCGCGCCCGCCAGCGGGCGGCCATCGCCGCCGACGTCGCCGCCGCCGAGGAGCGGATCGCCCGCCGCCGGGCCGCCGTCCCGCCGGTGGGCTACCCCGCCGAGCTGCCGGTCAGCGCCCGCCGCGACGACATCGCCGCGGCGCTGCGGGACTCGCAGGTGGTCGTCGTCGCGGGTGAGACCGGGTCGGGCAAGACCACGCAGCTGCCCAAGATCGCCCTCGAGCTGGGCCGCGGCGTCCGCGGGCGGATCGGCCACACCCAGCCCCGCCGGATCGCCGCGCGCACCGTCGCCGAGCGGATCGCCGAGGAGCTGGACCGCCCGCTGGGCGACGTCGTCGGCTGGAAGGTGCGCTTCACCGACCAGGTCGGCGACACGACGCTGGTCAAGGTCATGACCGACGGCGTCCTGCTCGCCGAGATCGGCCGCGACCGGCTGCTGCGCCAGTACGACACGCTGATCATCGACGAGGCGCACGAGCGCAGCCTCAACATCGACTTCCTGCTCGGCTACCTCGCCCGGCTGCTGCCGCAGCGGCCCGACCTCAAGCTCGTCATCACCTCCGCGACCATCGACGTCGAGCGGATCGCGAAGCACTTCGGTGCGGACGGCGCCGAGGTGCCGGTGGTCGAGGTGAGCGGGCGCACCTACCCGGTGGAGGTCCGCTACCGGCCGGTGGTCGACCCCGACGCCCCCGAGGGGGACCCCGCCGCCGACCCCGACCGCGACCAGGTCAGCGCGATCGCCGACGCCGTCGACGAGCTGGTGGCCGAGGGGCCGGGCGACGTGCTGGTGTTCCTCGCCGGCGAGCGCGAGATCCGCGACACCGCCGACGTCCTCACCGAGCGCTTCCCGGCCGCCGAGGTCGTGCCCCTCTACTCGCGCCTGTCGGCCGCCGACCAGCACCGGGTCTTCGCGCCGCACACCGGCCGGCGGATCGTGCTGGCCACCAACGTCGCCGAGACCTCGCTGACGGTGCCCGGCATCCGCTACGTCGTCGACACCGGCGTGGCGCGCATCTCGCGGTACAGCTCGCGGCTGAAGGTGCAGCGACTGCCGATCGAGCCGATCAGCCAGGCCTCGGCGCGGCAGCGGTCGGGGCGCTGCGGACGCACCTCCGAGGGCATCGCCATCCGGCTCTACACGGAGGAGGACTTCGAGAGCCGGCCGGAGTACACCGACCCGGAGATCCTGCGCACCAGCCTCGCCTCCGTGCTGCTGCAGATGGCCGCCATGGAGCTCGGGGACGTCGCCGACTTCCCGTTCATCGACCCGCCGGACCGCCGCGCGGTCGCCGACGGCCTGGCACTGCTCGAGGAGCTCGGCGCCCTCGACGAGCGCGGGAAGCTCACCCCGACCGGGCGCGCCCTGGCCGCGCTGCCGCTGGACCCGCGGATGGCGCGCATGGTGGTCGAGGCCGACCGGCGCGGCGTGCTCGAGGAGGTCCTCGTCATCGCCGCCGGCCTGACCATCCAGGACCCCCGCGAGCGGCCCACCGAGCACCAGCAGGCCGCCGACCAGATGCACGCGCGGTTCGCCGACGAGAACTCCGACTTCCTGGCGCTGCTCAACCTGTGGCGGTACCTCGGCGAGCAGCAGGAGGCGCTGTCGGGCAGCCAGTTCCGGCGCACGATCAAGCGTGAGTTCCTGCACTACCTGCGCATCCGCGAGTGGCAGGACCTCTACGGCCAGCTGCGCAGCACGGCCCGCCGCCTCGGCATGTCCGTCGGCGAGCTCGCGCCCGAACCAGACGAGCGCGGCATCTCCACCGCGCTGCTGTCCGGCCTGCTCTCGCACGTCGGGGTCCAGGTGGAGGACGCCAGACGCAAGGACGGCGACCGGCGGCGCGGGGGCCGGGAGTACCTCGGCGCCCGCAACGCCCGGTTCGTGATCGCGCCCGGCACGCCGCTGGCGAAGAAGCCGCCGCGCTGGGTGGTCGCCGCCGAGCTGGTCGAGACCAGCCGGCTGTTCGCCCGCACCGTCGCCCGCATCGACCCCGAGGTCGTCGAGCGGCTGGCCGACCACCTGGTGAAGCGGCAGTACTCCGAGCCGCGCTGGGACGCCAAGCGTGGCTCGGTGGTCGCCACCGAGCGGGTGACCCTCTACGGCATCCCGCTGGTCGTCGGCCGGCGCGTGCAGTACGGGTCGATCGACCCGGTGGTCTCCCGCGAGCTGTTCATCCGGCACGCGCTGGTGCAGGGCGAGTGGACGACGCACCACCGGTTCTGGCCGGAGAACCAGAAGGCCATGAAGCGGGTCGCCGAGCTGGAGGAGCGGGCGCGGCGCCGCGACATCCGGGTGGACGACGAGACGCTGTTCGAGCTCTACGACGCCCGCATCCCCGCCGACGTCGTCTCCACCCGGCACTTCGACAAGTGGTGGAAGACCGCCCGGCGGGAGACCCCCGACCTGCTCACCTTCACCCCGGAGATGCTCACCAACGCCGCGGCGGCCGGGCAGGTGCGGGCCGAGGACTTCCCCGACGAGGTGCCGCTGTCGCAGGGCCTGACCCTGCCCCTGTCCTACGCGTTCGCGCCGGGCACCCCGCAGGACGGCGTCACCGTCGACGTCCCCCTGGCCGTGCTCGACGCCGTCGCCGAGCGGACGTCGGGGGAGTCGCTGGCCTTCACCGTCCCGGGGCTGCGGGAGGAGCTGGTCACCGCGCTGCTGCGCACCCTGCCCAAGCAGTTCCGCCGCGCCCTGGTGCCCATCCCCGACCGGGTGCGGGAGGTGCTGCCGCACATCGCCCCGACCGAGCCGCTGCTGCCGGCGCTGGAGCGCGAGCTGCGCCGGTCGGCGGCGATCACCGTGCCGCCGGACGCCTGGGCGCCCGACCAGGTGCCCGACCACCTGCGGGCCACGTTCCGCGTCGTCGACGACCGGCACCGGCCCCTGGCCACCGGCAAGGACCTGCAGGCACTGCGCCGCGAGGTGGCGCCGCAGAGCCGGGCGAGCCTGGCCGCGGCGGCGTCGGACGTCGAGCGCACCGGGCTGACCTCGTGGTCGTTCGGCACCCTGCCCCGCACCGTCGAGGTCCGCCGCGGCGGGCACGTGGTCACCGCTTTCCCGGCGCTGGTCGACGAGGGCGCCACGGTGGGCGTCCGGGTGGTCGCCACCGAGGTGGAGGCGACGCGGCTGACCTGGCGCGGCGCACGGCGGCTGCTGGTGCTGGTCGCGGGTTCCCCGGCACGGCAGGTGGTGAAGTCGCTGTCCCCGCGCACGCGGCTGGCGCTGCAGTTCAACCCGGACGGCGAGATCCCCGCGCTGGTCGACGACTGCGTGGACGCGGCCGCCGACGAGCTCGTCGCGGCCGCCGGCGGCCCGCCGCGGGACGAGGCCGCCTTCGCCGCCCTGGTCGAGACCGCCCGGGCCCAGCTGCTGCCCCTGACCACCGACACGGTCGGCAAGGTCGAGGCGGTGCTCACCCAGGCCCGCGAGGTCGCGGTGGCGATCGGCGCGGCCCCCGGACGGCGGGTGCCCGAGGCGGCGATCGCCGACCTGCGCCGGCAGATGGGTGGGCTGCTGCACCGCGGCTTCGTCGCCGCGACCGGCCGCCGCCGGCTGCCCGACGTCGTCCGCTACCTGCGGGGGATGGCGTACCGGCTGGAGAAGCTGCCGGCCAACGCCGTCCGCGACGAGCTGTGGACGGCGCAGGTCGCCGCGGTCACCGCGGAGTACGAGCAGCTGCGCACGCAGGTGCCGGCCACCGGGGCGCCGGACGACCCGGTGACGCGGGTGCGCTGGATGGTCGAGGAGCTCCGGGTCGGTCTGTTCGCGCAGACCATCGGGACGCCGCGGGCGATCTCCGAGCAGCGGGTCTACAAGGCGATCGACGCGCTGACCGCGTGAAGACGTCCGTCCCCGTCCCGCGTTGATCACGGGGTCGGTGCGGCCCTGGCCGCACCAACCCCGTGATCGACGGGCGGAGGACTAGTCCTGCCCGCCGGTCGCCCCTTCGGCGTCCCGCGGCGTCAGGTCTGGGCGGCGGCGCGGTCGCGCAGCAGGGCGGAGATGCGCTGCCGGGTGACGCCGAAGAGGGCGGCGATCCGGTTGATGCTGACCTGCTCGGACTGCAGCGCGTGCGCCTGCTCCCGCCGCCAGGCGCCGCCGGCGGTGGCCAGGGACGCCATCACGCTGCTGAGCTGCTCCACCACGAGGGGCCGCCGCTCGGTGGTGACGATGTCCAGCCACGCCCGGCCGGAGCGTCGTTCCTCGAGCAGTCGACCGGCCCGCTCACGGGCGTCGGTCAGCTCGGTGAGGCAGGTGTCCAGCACGGTGAGCAGGTCGGCCAGCGCGTCGGCGGCGACGTCGGGTGTCTCCGCGGTCTCCTGCTCGACGTCCACGACGCCTCCCCCCACCGCCGCAACGGCGATGAATCGACAACAACCGGATTGCACACTACGGGGCCGGAACTCGGGTTGCACGCAAGTCCCGTGACGCCGACGCCGACGGCGGGCAGGGTTTGTCCTCGGTGCCTGGCGGGGAGCCCCCAGGGCACCGACCGAGCCAGGAGGAGATGCGATGAGCGAGCCGACCGGCCGCACCGAGAGCGCCGGCGAGGGCCTGTCCGACGAGGAGATGGTCCGCACCGTCGCCGAGCAGACCGACAGCGCCTCCGAGCACGCCGACGTGGCGGGCAAGGACTGGGACGGCGACCCGTCCTCGGCGCCGGACCCCAACAGCTGAGCGGACGGCGGGGGTGAGCTCCCCCGCCGGGCCCCGGGTGCGGCGGGCGCGTCCGTCCGCCGTGCCCGGACCGGCCCGGACGGTCGCCCGCTGGGCCGTGCGGCACGGGATGCCCGCGGCCTACCTGACCCGTGCCGTCCGCCGGGGTGACCTCCTGGCCCGGCTGCTGCGCGACCCCGCGCTGCGGGCCGAGCCGTACGCGCTCTACGAGCAGCTGCGCGCCCGCGGCCCGTGGGTGCCCAGCGCGCTCGGGCCGGTGACCACCTCGCACGCCGCGGCGTCGGTGCTGCTGCGCTCGGACCGCTTCGGCGTCGGGTTCGACTGGGCGGCCACGCCCCGCACGGTGCGCTGGGCCCTCGCCTTCGGCGACGACCCGGCCGCCACCGGCGTCGCCGAGCCCCCCTCGATGCTGGTGGTCGACCCGCCCGACCACACCCGCTACCGCCGGCTGGTGAGCCGCTCGTTCACCCCGCGCGCGACGGCGGACGCCGAGCCCCTGGTGCGGCGGATCGCCGACGACCTGCTCGACCGCCTGGAGGGCCCGGCCGCCCGCGGCGAGACCGTCGACCTGGTCGCCGCCTACGCCGCCCCGCTGCCCGTGCTGGTCATCTGCGACCTGCTCGGGGTGCCCCCCGACCGGCAGGCGGACTTCCTGCACTGGGGCGCGGGCGCGGCGGCCACCCTCGACCCCGGCCTGCCGTTCCGCCGCTTCGTCGCCGCCGACCGGTCCCTGCGGGACCTGCACGCGTTCCTGGCCGGGCACTTCGCGCGGCTGCGTCGCGAGCCGGGCGACGACCTCGTCAGCCGGCTCGTCGCGGCCGCGGACGACGGCGCGCTCACCGACCGCGAGCTGCACGCCACCGTGATGCTGCTGCTCGGCGCCGGCTTCGAGACGACGGTCAACCTGCTGGGCAACGCCGTCGTCCTCCTCGACGCCCACCGGGAGCAGTGGGACGCCCTGCGCGCCGACCCGTCGTGCTGGCCGGACGCGGTGGAGGAGGTGCTCCGCCACGACAGCCCCGTGCAGATCACCGGCCGGATGGTCCGCGAGGACACCACGGTCGCCGGTACGGACCTGCGGGCGGACACCCGGGTCGTCGTCCTGCTGGGGGCGGCCAACCGCGACCCGGAGGTGTTCACCGACCCCGGCCGGTTCGACGTGACCCGGCCCGACGCCCGCGAGCACCTCGCCTTCTCCGCCGGCATCCACTACTGCGTCGGCGCGGGCCTGGCGCGGCTGGAGGGTGCCGTCGCGCTGCAGGCCCTCACCGAGCGCTTCCCCCGCCTCCGGGTGGCCGGTCGCCCCGTCCGCCGGGACCTGCAGACCCTGCGCGGCTTCGAGCACCTGCCGGTGACGCTGCGCTGACCTCGGGCGGCCGCTCCTCCACCCCGGTGGCTGGACCCGGCCCGTGGCGCTGCTGCTCGTCGTGCTCGCGCCGATGACCTGGGCCGGCTGGGGTGCGGCCCGGGACGTCGCCCTCCGGCCGTCGCCGAGGCCGGCCCGGTCTCCGCCCTCGGGTCGCCCAGCACGGCGCGACGCCGACCACGGCGGGCCGCTGGTCGAGGGCCACGGCGACGACCGCGGCCACGAGGAGCAGCGTGGCTCCGCGGGACCGCGCCGTCCTCCCGGCGTCCATCCTGGTCAGCTCACCACAGCGGGGACGCCTCGCGGAGCGGCGCCGGTCATTCCGCAGGACGGGAGGGGGTTGGCGCGACGGGGTCCGGGCGGCGATAGTGACCGCGGTCTCTCGCCCGACGGAAAGTGAGCGCATGAGCATCCTCGGTACCCGCGTGGTCCGCACGGAGGACCCGCTGTTCCTCACGCGTGGTGCGACCTACACCGACGACCTGGTCGACGACCGGCTCACCGGTGCGCTGCACGCAACCTTCGTCCGCTCGCAGGTCGCCCACGGCCGCGTGCTCTCGGTCGACGCCTCTGCCGCCCGCGAGGCGCCCGGGGTCGTCGCCGTGTACACGGCCGAGGACTGCGCGGACCTCGCCCCGCTGCCCGCCGGCCTGCCGATGGTCCCGCCCGCCATGCAGCGGCCGTGGCTGGCCACCGACAAGGTCCGGTTCGTGGGCGACATCATCGCCGTCGTCCTCACCGAGGACCGCTACCAGGGCGAGGACGCCGCGGAGCTCGTCTCCGTCGACATCGACCCGCTGCCGGCCGTCGTCTCCACCGCCGACGCCGCCAAGGACGAGGTGCTGCTGTTCGAGGAGGCCGGCACCAACGTGGCGGCCGTCTTCGGCGGCCCGCCCCCGGAGGACTTCTTCTCCGGCTGCGAGGTGGTCGTCCGGCAGGCGGTCAAGAACCAGCGCGTGGCGCCCGTCCCGCTGGAGACCCGCGCCGCCGCCGCGGCCTGGGGCGAGGACGGCCGGGTCACCATCTGGTGCACCAACCAGGGCGCCCAGCAGGCCAAGGGCGAGATCGCCGGCTGGCTCGGCGAGGACCCGGCGAACGTCCATCTGATCACCCCCGACGTCGGCGGTGGGTTCGGCGCGAAGATCGGCGCCGACCCCGAGTACGCGTTCGTCGCCTGGCTGGCGCGCAGGGCCGGCCGGCCGGTCCGCTGGACCGAGAACCGCTCCGAGAACCTGCTCGGCATGCTGCACGGCCGCGGCCAGGACCAGGTGGTCACCATCGGAGGCCGCCGCGACGGCACCGTCGAGGCCTACGCCATCCACGTCGACCAGGAGGCCGGCGCCTACCCGCGGGTCGGCATCATCCTGCCGACCCTCACGATGCTGATGGCCGCGGCGACCTACGCCTTCCCGAAGGTGCACGCCTCCGCGCGGGCGCTGGTCAACAACGCCACCTCGATCGGCGCCTACCGCGGGGCCGGCCGCCCCGAGGCCACCGCCGCGGTCGAGCGGGCGATCGACATGTTCGCCGCGGAGATCGGGATGGACCCGGCCGAGGTGCGCCGGAAGAACCTCGTCCCCTCCTTCCACGAGCCGCACACGACCCCCTCGGGGGCCACCTACGACTCCGGCGAGTACGTCGAGGCGCTGGACAAGGCGCTCGAGGCGGCCGGCTACCAGGAGCTGCGCGCCGAGCAGGCGCGCCGCCGCGAGTCCGGCGACGTGAAGCAGCTGGGCATCGGCCTGTCCACCTACGTGGAGATCACCGGCGCCGACACCGGCCTCGGCGCGGCGGAGTCCGCCGAGCTCGAGGTCCACGCCGACGGGACGGCGACCGTGCTCACCGGCACCTCGCCGCACGGTCAGGGCCACGCCACGGCCTGGGCGATGCTGGCCAGCGACCAGCTCGGCATCCCGGTCGAGAAGATCACCGTCCTGCACGGCGACACCGACCGGATCCCGCGCGGCGGCGGCACCATGGGCTCCCGCAGCCTCCAGCAGGGCGGCGCCGCGGTGCACCAGGCGGCCACCGAGCTGATCGAGCTGGCCCGGCAGCGGGCCGCCGAGCAGCTGGAGGCCGACCCGGGCGACCTCGAGGTGGACCTCACCTCGGCCGGGCTGAGCGTCCGCGGCACCCCGGGCTCCGGGCTCACCTTCGCCCAGCTCGCGGAGAAGGAGCCGCTGGTCGTGCAGACCCGGTTCGAGGCCGCGGCCCCGACGTTCCCCTTCGGGGCGCACGTCGCGGTCGTGGAGGTCGACACCGAGTCGGGCAAGGCCGAGCTGCAGCGGCTGGTGGCCGTCGACGACGCCGGGATCATCGTGAACCCGCTCCTCGCCGAGGGGCAGCGCCACGGCGGCTTCGCCCAGGGTGTGGCGCAGGCGCTGCTGGAGGAGGTCCTCTACGACGCCGACGGCAACCCGCAGACCTCGACCCTGGCCGACTACCCGTTCGTCTCGGCCACCGAGCTGCCGAGCTTCGAGCTGGTCGACATGGCCACGCCCACGCCGATGAACCCCCTCGGCGCGAAGGGCATCGGCGAGGCGGGCACCATCGGCTCCACCCCCGCGGTCCACAACGCCGTCATCGACGCCGTCGCGCACCTCGGCGTCCGGCACATCGACATGCCCACCACCCCCATGAAGGTGTGGCGGGCCATCCAGCAGGCTCAGCAGGAGGGCACGAACTGATGAAGGTCTCCCTGACCGTCAACGGTCAGCAGCGCACCGACGAGGTGGAGCCCCGCCTGCTGCTGGCGCACTACCTGCGGGAGGTGTGCGGGCTCAAGGCCACGAACATCGGCTGCGACACCACCTCGTGCGGCGCGTGCACCGTCGTCGTCGACGGCCTGACCGTGAAGTCGTGCACCGTGCTCGCCGCCCAGGCCGACGGCTCGCAGGTGACGACGCTGGAGGGCCTGGCCGGTCCCGACGGCGAGCTGCACCCGATGCAGAAGGCGTTCCGCGAGGAGCACGGGCTGCAGTGCGGGTTCTGCACCCCCGGCATGGTCATGGCCGCCATCGGCGTCCTGGCCGACAACCCCGACCCCAGCGACCGCGAGGTCCGGGAGGGGCTGGAGGGCAACCTCTGCCGCTGCACCGGTTACCACAACATCGTCCGGGCGGTGCAGTCCGCCGCCAAGGCCGGCCCGGCGGCCGGTCAGGTGCCGCAGTCGCAGGAGGTCGCCCGATGATCCCCGGCTCCTTCGAGTACGTCCGCCCCGGCTCGGTGGACGAGGCGATCGCCGCCCTCGTCGAGCACGGGGACGACGCGAAGGTCATGGCCGGCGGGCACTCGCTGCTGCCGATCATGAAGCTGCGGCTGGCCATGCCCGAGGTGGTCGTCGACATCAGCCGGATCCCCGGCCTGTCCTACGTCCGCGTCGACGGTGACGAGGTCGCCATCGGCGCGGGCACGCGGCACCACGAGCTGGAGAAGGACGACGTCGCCCGGGCCGAGGTGCCGATCCTGCCCTACACCGCCAGCCAGGTCGGCGACCCGCAGGTCCGGCACCGGGGCACCATCGGCGGCACCGTGGCGCACAGCGACCCCGCCTCGGACCTGCCGACGGCGCTGCTCGCGCTCGGGGGCACGGCCGTCGTCCAGGGCCCGAACGGCCGGCGGAGCATCCCGCTGACCGAGTTCTGGCTGGGTTTCTTCGAGACCGCGCTGTCGCCCGACGAGCTGATCGTCGAGATCCGGGTGCCGCGCACCGGCTCGGCCGGCTGGGCCTACGAGAAGTTCACCCGGCGGGCCAACGACTGGCCGATCGTCGCCGCAGCGGCGGTCGACGGCCGGGTGGCGCTGGCGAACATGGCCGGCACGGTCGTGCGGGCCACGGCGACCGAGGAGGCGCTGGCCCGCGGCGCGTCGATCGCCGAGGCCGCGGCGCTCGCCGACGAGGGCACCAGCCCGGGCGCCGACATGCACGCCGACCAGGAGTACCGCCGCCACCTCGCGCGGCTGCTCACCCGTCGGGCGCTGGAGAAGGCGGCCGGGGGAGCGTCGGCAGCCGCCTGAGGCGGAGTGCGCCCCGGCCCGGTTCCCGCACCGGGAACCGGGCCGGGGCGCGCACACGCACGAGGCCCGGTCCCCTGGTGGGGAACCGGGCCTCGGTGCGTCCTGCGGTGGTTCAGCCGGCGGGGGTGAGCATCCCGGCGCCCACGGTGGCGTTGGTCGCCTCGTCGACCAGGATGAACCGGCCGGTCGCCCGGTTGCGGGTGTAGTCGTCGACGAACAGCGGCTGGGTGGCCCGCATCCGCACCCGGCCGATGTCGTTGAGGCCCAGCTCGGTCGCCTCGAGGTCGCGGTGCAGCGTGTTCACGTCCAGGCGGTAGGCGAGGTCCTTGACCATCGCCCGCACGGTGCGGGTCGTGTGCTTGACCGCGATCCGCTGGCGCGGGCGCAGCGGCTCGTCGGCCATCCAGCAGACCAGCGCGTCGAGGTCCTGGGTGGCGGTCGGCGCGTTCTCCGGTCGGCAGAGCAGGTCGCCGCGGGAGACGTCGAGGTCGTCGGCGAGCCGCACGGTGACCGACATCGGCGGGAACGCCTCGTCCACCGGGCCGCGGGGGCCGTCGATGCCGGCGATCGTCGTCGTCAGGCCGCTGGGCAGCACCTGCACCTCGTCGCCCGGGCGCAGGACGCCGCTGGCCACCGTGCCGGCGTAACCCCGGTAGTCGTGGAAGGCGTCGGACTGCGGGCGGATCACGTACTGCACGGGGAACCGGGCGTCGGTGAGGTTGCGGTCGCTGGCCACGTGCACGTGCTCGAGGTGGTGGATGAGCGTCGGCCCCTCGTACCACGGGGTGTCGGGGGAGTGCTTGACCACGTTGTCGCCGTGCAGCGCGGAGATCGGGATGACCGTCAGGTCGGGCACGCTCAGCTTGGCCGCGAACGCGCTGAACTCGTCGGCGATGCCGTCGAAGACCTCCTCCGACCAGTCGACGAGGTCCATCTTGTTGACCGCGACCACCAGGTGTGGCACCCGCAGCAGCGAGGCGAGGAACGCGTGCCGGCGGCTCTGCTCCACCATGCCCTTGCGGGCGTCGACCAGCACGATCGCGAGGTCGGCGGTGGAGGCGCCGGTGACCATGTTGCGCGTGTACTGCACGTGCCCGGGGGTGTCGGCCAGGATGAACGTGCGGCGCGGGGTGGCGAAGTAGCGGTAGGCGACGTCGATCGTGATGCCCTGCTCGCGCTCGGCCCGCAGGCCGTCGGTGAGCAGCGCCAGGTCGACGAAGTCGCCCTTGCTGGCGCGGGCGACCGCCTCGTACTGGTCCTCGAAGATCGCCTTGCTGTCGAACAGCAGGCGGCCGATCAGCGTGCTCTTGCCGTCGTCCACCGACCCGGCGGTGGCGATGCGCAGGATGTCCTTGCGCGCGGTGGCCAGCTCGACGGCGTGCTCGGCGACCGCGGAGTGCAGGTCGACGGCGCCGTCGGCGTCGAGCGGGACGGTGCTGCTGGTGTCCGAGGCCATCAGAAGTAGCCCTCCTTCTTCCGGTCCTCCATGGCGGCGTCGCTGACCTTGTCGTCGCCGCGGGTCGCGCCCCGCTCGGTCATCCGGGTCACCGCGATCTCGGCGATGACCTCCTCGACCGTGGTCGCCTCCGACCGGACGGCGGCGGTGAGGTTCGCGTCGCCCACGGTGCGGTACCGGACCGTCGCGGTGAACGGCTGCTCGTCGTCCCGGGGGCGGATGAACTCGTTGACGGCGTAGAGCATCCCCTGCCGCTCGACGACCTCGCGCTCCTGGGCCAGGTACAGCGGCGGGATCGCGATGTCCTCGCGGGCGATGTACTGCCAGATGTCGAGCTCGGTCCAGTTCGACAGCGGGAACACCCGGATCGACTCGCCCAGGTGGATGCGGCCGTTGTAGAGGTCCCACAGCTCGGGGCGCTGGTTCTTCGGGTCCCACTGGCCGAACTCGTCGCGGAAGGAGAACACCCGCTCCTTGGCCCGCGCCTTGTCCTCGTCGCGGCGGGCCCCGCCGAACAGTGCGGTGAAACCGTGCTCCTCGACCGCGTCGAGCAGCACCGGGGTCTGGATGCGGTTGCGGGAGCCGTTGGGCTCCTCCTTCACCAGGCCCTTGGCGATCGCGTCGGGCACCGAGGCCACGATCAGCTGGACGCCGAGCTCGGCGACCCGCTTGTCGCGGAACTCCAGGACGTCGGGGAAGTTCAGCCCGGTGTCCACGTGCATGACGGGGAACGGGATGCGGGCCGGTGCGAACGCCTTGCGCGCCAGCTCCAGCATCACGATCGAGTCCTTGCCGCCCGAGAAGAGCAGTACGGGACGTTCCAGCTCGGCGGCCACCTCACGGATCACGTGGATGGACTCGGCCTCCAGCGTCTCCAGCTGGGAGAGCCGGTAGTCGGGTGTGCTCACGTGCCAGTGCTCCGGGGGTCAGGGGACGGGGCTCGAACCAGCACCAACCGCACCGGTCCGGGGGAGATTCCCGTCCAGTCTCCGCCATGCCCGCGCCGCTGCGGCAGTGACCCCGGACTCACCCCGCCGTGGCGACGGCGTCCAGCAGCCGGCCGGCCACCTCCGGACGGCAGACGACCAGGTCCGGCAGCGACGGGTCGGCCCCGTTGTAGCGCAGCGGCGACCCGTCGATCCGGACGGCGGTCAGCCCGGCGGCGAGCGCGACGGCGACCGGGGCGGCGGAGTCCCACTGGTACATCCCACCGGCGTGCACGTAGGCGTCGACCTCCCCGCGGACGACGGCGGTGACCTTGTAGCCGGCCGAGCCCATGGGCACGAGCTCCGCGTCGAGCGCGGCCGCGGCGGCGCCGGCGGCAGCGGGCGGTCGGGTGCGGCTCACCGCGATGCGCAGCCGCCCCCCACCGGACGCCGGGACGACGGCCGGTGGGTCGGTCACGAGCACCTCCCCGAGCGCGGGCAGGGCCACCGCGGCGGCGGTCAGGTCGCCACCGGCCCACAGCGCCACGTGCACCGCCCAGTCCGGCCGGTCCTCGCCGTACTCGCGGGTGCCGTCGAGCGGGTCGACGATCCACACCCGGTCCGCGGTCAGCCGGGCCGGGTCGTCGACCGCCTCCTCGCTGAACACGGCGTCGTCCGGACGGCGGGCGGCCAGCAGACCGCTGATCGCCGCCTGCGCCGCAGCGTCGCCGGCGTCCCCGAGCGCGCGGCCGGTCCGCTGCCCGTCGGCGCGCAGCTGCAGCAGCGCGGCGGCGGCGGCGCCGGCGGCCTCCGCGGCGACCTCGACGTCGGTCACGACCGGTCCGCCAGGGCCGTCGCGTCGGTGGGCCGGCCGGGTGGGGCGTGCCGGCCCGAGGCGTCGGTGATGGCCCCGAAGTAGGCCGCGTGCCGCTCCTCCCGCGGCATGACGAACACCCCGTGCGCCGCCACGAGGACGTGGTCGGGGGTCTCGGCCGTCGCGATGGTGCCGGTGACGACGCACTTGCGGCCGGCCGCCTCGGTGACGCGGGCGCGCAGCAGCAGCGGCGTGGACAGCGGCACGGGGCCCCGGTAGTCCACCTCCAGGCGGACCGTCATGCCCCACAGGCCCGCGGCGATCGCGGCCGAGCCGAGCAGCTGGTCCATGAGCAGGCTGCTCACCCCGCCGTGCACGTACCCGGGTGGCCCCTCGTACGCCATGCCGAGGGTCGCCTCCGCGACGACGCCGTCCTCGGTCGGCCGGATCGACAGCGGCGGGGCGATCGCGCTGCCGACGCCGCTCACCGGGTTGTAGACGCGGCGGAACACCAGCGGGTCGTCCAGCGCCGGCAGCTGCGTCGGGGGGCGCCGGGCCGCGGTCAGCCGGGCGGTGGCCGCCCGGGCCTCGGCCGCGGCGGCGCGCAGCTCGGCGGCGGGGACGGTGGTGCGCACCGAGGCGTCGACCAGCTCCCGCAGGGCACTGCCGAGCTCGCCCACCGCGGCCATCAGGTCCGGGTCGTACGGGCGCGCGCCGTCGTCGGAGTCCACGGTCGGACCGTAACCGCCGTGCTCGCGGTTCAGGCCCCCGCCCCGTCGTCCGCGGCCGGGCCGCCGGCGACGTCGTCCGCCCCCGGGGCGCCGGCCCCGTTGGCGACGGCCGGCCCCGAGCGGGGCAGACGGACGGTGAACACCGCCCCGCGGCCCGGCGCGGTGTCCAGGTGCACCGTCCCGCCGTGCGCGGTGACCAGGGCGGAGACGATCGCCAGGCCCAGCCCGGTGCCGCCCTGGGCGCGGTTGCGCGACGGGTCAGCGCGGTAGAAGCGCTCGAAGACGCGGTCGGCGTCCTCCGGGGCCATCCCCGGACCCTCGTCGGCGACCCGCAGGACGACGACCCCGCCGTCCTCCGCGTCGCCGGGGACGTTCCCGACGGCCGGCTCGTCGGAGATGCCGACGGTGACCGGGGTCGTGGCCGGCGTGTGCACCAGGGCGTTGGTCACCAGGTTGCCCACGACCTGGCGCAGCCGCGCCTCGTCGCCCAGGACCACCGGGAGCTCGCTGAGCGACTCGTCCAGGTGCAGGGTGATCGGCCGGTCCGGCTGGACGGCCCGGGCGTCGTGGACGGCGTCACCGGCCAGCTCGCCCAGGTCGACGGGGGTGATCGTCAGTGGGCGCTGCTGGTCCAGCCGCGCCAGCTGCAGCAGGTCCTCGACGAGGACCCCCATGCGGGCGCCCTCGGACTCGATCCGCTGCATGAGCCGGCCGGTCTCCTCCGGGTCGCGGACCGCGCCCTGCCGGTAGAGCTCGGCGAAGCCGCGGATGGAGGTCAGCGGGGTGCGCAGCTCGTGACTGGCGTCGGCGACGAAGCGGCGCATCCGGCTCTCGGAGGCGCGGGCCTGCTCCTCGGAGGACTGCTGGGCGCGGAAGGCGCTCTCGATGCGGCCGAGCATGCCGTTGAGGGCGGTGGTCAGCCGGCCGACCTCGGTGCGCTGGTCGCCCTCGGGCACCCGCTGGGACAGGTCGCCGGCGGCGATCGCCCGTGCCGTGCGCTCCACCTCGGTCAGCGGCCGCAGGCTGTTGCGGACGACGAGGTACCCGGCGGCCCCGAGCAGCACCAGCACGATGAGCCCGACGACGACCTCGATCCGCACCAGCCGGGCGATGGCGGCCTTGTCGCCCTCCAGGTCGGTGCCGATCACGAGGGTGTAGCCGCCGGGCAGGTCGCCGGTCAGCACCCGCCAGTCGGTCCGGCCGTCGGCGGAGGAGGCGGTGAACGGCCGGCTGACCGGCCCGTACTCGTCGAGGTCGCCGTCCAGCACGGGGGCGTCGGCGAGGTCGGGCGGGCCCTGCAGGTCGACGACCTCGTCGGAGTCCGGGGCCTGGCAGCCGTAGTAGGCCGAGCCCGGCATCGCGCCGTACTGGCCGCCGAGACAGGCCTCGAAGATCTGGCGGCTGCGCTCGCCCTGGTGCACCGCGGCGCGCAGGGCACTGTCCTGCTGGTCGATCAGGTACCCGCGCAGCAGGGAGGTGGCGGCGAAGCCGGTGGCCGCCAGGCCGACCGCCACCAGGGCGACCAGGAGGGCGACCAGCGTGATCCGCAGCGGGACGCGCGGGCCGCTGCCTCCCCGGACCGGGGGCGGACCGCTCGGGTCCCGCGGGGGAGCCGGGGAGGGGCCGTTCACGTCGTCACTGGTTCGCTGCCGCGGGGCGTTCCGCTCCTCGCTCGCTGGCGCTCGCTGCGATGCTCGCGCCCCTGTCCGCTCACGAACCGCGGGGGAGCCGCAGCGTGTACCCGACGCCGCGGATGGTGTGCAGCAGGCGCGGCTCGGTGGTGTCGACCTTGCGCCGCAGATAGGAGATGTAGGACTCGACGACGTTCGCCTCGCCGTTGAAGTCGTAGTTCCACACGTGGTCCAGGATCTGCGCCTTCGACAGCACCCGCCCCGCGTTGGCCATCAGGTAGCGCAGCAACTTGAACTCCGTCGGCGAGAGGCTGACCAGCTGGCCGGCCTTGACCACCTCGTGCGACTCCTCGTCGAGCTCGATGTCGGCGAAGGAGAGCCGCGGCGACTCGGCAGGGCGCTGCGGACCGTTGCTGCGCCGCAGCACCGCCCGGATGCGGGCCAGCACCTCGTCGAGGCTGAACGGCTTGGTGACGTAGTCGTCGCCACCGAGGGTGAGGCCGGAGACCTTGTCCTCCGCCGCGTCGCGGGCGGTGAGGAACAGGACCGGCGTGTGCCGCCCGCTCTCCCGCAGCCGGCGGACGACGCCGAAGCCGTCCAGGCCCGGCATCATCACGTCGAGGACGAGCAGGTCGGGGCGGAAGTTCGCCGCCATCGCCAGGGCCTGCTGACCGTCGGCGGCCGTGGCCACCTCGAACCCGGCGTAGCGCAGGCTGGCTGAGAGCAGTTCCCGGATGTTGGGCTCGTCGTCCACCACGAGGAGGCGCGCCTCCGGTGCCGAGCTCCTGCCGGTGCCGCTCACAGCACCTCCCGTCGAACGTGCAGCCGTCGTCATGGTCCCAGCGTGCGGCCGCGCGCTGGAGCACTCCTGGGCACCGGCTGTGAGAAGTCTGTACGACGTCAGCCGGTGGGCGACATGGCGCGGCCGCGCCGCCAGTAGCCGATGGCGTGGTGCTGGGCCCGCCCCAGGCCCCAGCGGCCGCGCAGGTCGGCTCGGATGGTGCGGACGGCGGCGGACTCGGCGGCCACCCACGCGAAGACGTCGTCGCCGTCGGGCCGGTCGAGCCCCGCGACCGCGTCGGCGAGCAGCGGGCTCTCGCCCGGCAGGGTGCCGTCGCGGTGCAGCCAGCGAACCGTGACGCCGTCCGGCGCGGGCAGCGGCTGCTGCTCGGCGGCGTCGGCCACCTCCAACAGCGCCACCCCGCGCGTGTCCGGTGCGGCCGCGGCCAGGATCCGGGTGATCGCCGGCAGGGCGGTCTCGTCGCCGGCCAGCAGCAGCCAGCCGGCGGCCCGCTCGCCCAGCGGCCCGCCCCCGGCGACGGCGATCGGCGTGCCCGGGACCGCCGCGGCGGCCCACGCGGCGGCGGGGCCGTCCCCGTGCAGGACGAAGTCGATCTCCACCTCGCCGCGGTCGGGGTCCTGCCGGCGGGCGGTGTAGCTGCGCAGGTGCACCCCGTGCGCCCCCTGCGGCCACACGATCCGGCCGTCGCGGGCCACCGCTGGCCAACGCGGCGCCGGGTCGCCGACCCGGGGCACCAGCAGCGAGATCGTCGGGCCGGCGGCCGCCACCGCGGCCGGGGTGCCCGACAGCAGCACCCGGCGCATCGAGGGGGTGACGTCGGTGACCGAGACCACGGTGAGGACGTCGACCGGGCGGGTGGCGTCAGGAGCGGTCACGGACACCGAGCCTAGAACGGGCCGACCCGGCCGACCCCGGGGGAATGGAGTCGACCGGGCCGGCGATCGAGGACGGGACCACGTGACCGTGGGTAGCTGCGGCGTCGCCGTCCACCAGGGGCGACGTCGTAGCGCTTCCCGTCTGTGGCCACGCTACGTGACTTGAGACCGTTGGGTAGTGCCCGCACGGGTGATGCGGCGTTCCGATCGGGTGATGTGTGTCGGCACCGCCCCGGGGGCAGGGGCAGGGGGACAGCGTCGGAGGGCCTGGAGGCCGCACATGGCAGACGAGTTCAGCACGGGCGACCACGTCACGTGGAGCAGCCACGGCAGCCGGACCGAGGGCACCGTCACGCGAAAGATCACCGAGGAGACGGAGGCCTCCGGCCGGAAGGTCAAGGCGAGTCCGGAGGAACCGCAGTACGAGGTGGAGAGCGACAAGAGCGGGAAGACGGCGGTGCACAAGCCCGGCGCCCTGCACGAGAAGTGACGAACGGACCAGGAGGGACGCGATCGTGAGCGAGACCGGAGACCAGTTCGCCGGCGTGTCGGCGCGCAGTACCAAGCACAACCCGCGGCTCGACGAGGAACTCGAGCACGAGGTCCAGGGCATGTTGAAGGCCGAGCGCGCGACCCGCGCCGAGGAGTGGCGCGAGGCCGAGCCGGTCGCGGAGGGGGACCCCGACCTGACGGCCGACCCGACCGGCACGCTCGTGGGCGGCACCCCCGTCGGCATGGACGCCGACGCCGTCGTCCGCCGGGCCGAGCTGGCCCGCTGGCTCGACCGCGCCGACTTCCCCAGCGAGGGCCCCGCCCTCGTCGAGGCCGCACTGGACCACCGCGCCCCCGACGCCGTCGTCGACGAGCTGCGCCGGCTGCCCGAGGGGGAGACCTACGAGCGCATCGGGGACGTCGTCCGCGCGCTCGGCTACCCGACCGAGACCTGAGCCGCGGCGGTCAGGAGCCGGCGCGGTCCGGCTCCTGACCGCCGTCCACGGCGGCGCGCTCCTCGTCCTCGGCGATCTCCTCCGCGCCCCGCCGCCGGAACAACCGCGAGCCGGGGAAGCCCTTCACCACGTGCCGCAGGTCCTGCATGGTGTCGAGCAGGTCGTGCACGTCCTCGGCGACGTTGCCCATCGAGGCCACGACCGGCAGCACGTCCTCGTCCAGGTGCGTCATCAACTGCGGCAGCCGGTCGATGAAGGTGACCACCGCCTCGACCTCGTCCGGGTCGACGCTCGCGGCCAGCCGGCGCACCGCCGGTGCCAGTGCCAGCAGGGGGCCCTCGAAGACGTCGACCAGCGGGTCCACCCGGCCCAACAGGCCCTCCGCCGAGCCGACCGCACCCTCGGCCCGCGCGATCGTCCCGCCGACGGCCGCGATCGCGTCATCGGCCTTCTGCTGGGTCTGTCCGACGGCGCTGATGGCGTCGTCGGCCTTGCGCTGGGTCTCCCCGACGGCGCTGATGGCGTCGTCGGCCTTCTGCTGGGTTCGTCCGACGGCGCTGATGGCGTCGTCGGCCTTGCGCTGGGTCTGTCCGACGGCGCTGATGGCGTCGTCGGCCTTGCGCTGGGTCTGTCCGACGGCGCTGATGGCGTCGTCGGCCTTCTGCTGGGTTCGTCCGACGGCACTGATGGCGTCGTCGGCCTTGCGCTGGGTCTGTCCGACGGCGCTGATGGCGTCGTCGGCCTTGCGCTGGGTTCGTCCGACGGCGCTGATGGCGTCGTCGGCCTTGCGCTGGGTCTCCCCGACGGCGCTGATGGCCTCGTCGGCCTTCTGCTGGGTCCGGCCCGCCGCGTCGATGGCCTCGTCGGCCTTGCGCTGCGTCTGTCCCACGGCGCCGAGCAGGGCCTCGGCGCGGCCGGCGGCGCCCTCGACGCGACCCACCACGGCGTCGACACGGTCCAGCAGCGACTCCACCCGACCGACCACCGCTGCCACCCGGGGGACCAGCGCCAGTGCCTCGGAGACGCCGTCGCGCAGCCCCTCCACCGCGGTGATCACGTCCGACGGCCCCGGTACGAACGGCAGCTTCACCTCGGCGACGCTACGGCTGCGCCAGGAGTCACGCTCGGTGACTCCGCGCGTCGGCAGGGTGCGAGCCGTTCCGCCCGTATCGTGGGGTGCGGTCGCGACCGCGCGGTGCGCAGTCACCCGCGCCCGCGCGAGAGCAGGCGGCGCGGGTCACGGCGCCATGGGTACGACGATGGGAAGTCGACGCCGGTGGGGGACAAGCGGACGCGCGACGACGCGGGCGACGGCCGCGCGCCCGGCCGGTTCCGGGGCCGCCGCAAGCCGTCGTCCCCGGAGCCGGGCGTGCCCGCCCGCGAGCCCATCACCGTCGAGCAGCTGATCGCCCGTCAGGGCGGCGAGGTCGGCCGCCGCCGGGCCGCCCGCACCGGCGAGATCCCACTGCCCCTCGGCGAGCAGGCGCCGGCCCACCGGCGCGGCCTGCCACCGGTGCCCGGCGACGACGCCCGTGCCGAGCCGCGGGAGCGCCGCGCCGACGACACCCCGGCCCGGCCCCGCGAGCGCGCCGCCGACGAGACGCCCCGCCGCGGCTTCCCGCCCGTCCCCGCCGCCTCCGCGGCCGGGACGACCCCGCCGGAGCCGCGCCCCACCTCGCCGCCGGGGCCTCCCGCCCCCTCCGAGGAGCCGCCCGCGGCCCGGTCCGCGCGCAGCGGGCTCCCCCCGGTACCGCCGCTGCCGGGGCGTCCCTCCACCCCGCTGTTCCCCCCGCTGGCCGACCAGCCCGGCCACCGCCCGTCGCGGCCGATCGCGCCGCTGCCCCCGATCCCGGGACGCGACGTCCCCCTCTCCGGTGCGACCCGCCTCGGCCCGCCCGGGCCCCGCGCCCGGCGCGCGGCGCGACGCGCGGCCCGCACCCCCGGACGCCGGCGGCTGATCCGTGCCGCCCTGGGCCTGCTGGTCGTGGTCGGCGTCGTCGTCGCCTACCACCTGGGGCTGTACTTCTACGTCGACCAGAGCATCCAGCGGGTCCAGGCGCTGGCCCCTCAGGGTCCGGAGGTGCTGGCCCCCCGGCTGCAGGAGGGCGCGGCCACCTACCTCGTGGTCGGCACCGGCCTGCCCGGCGCGGAAGGCCCCGCGGCGGTCGCCACGCTGCTCGTCCACGTCTCGCCGGACGAGGAGCGCGCGGCTCTGGTCAGCGTCCCGCCGACCGCGCTGGTCGACACCCCGGCCTGCGTGGGAGCCGACGGCGAGCTGCGGGAGCCCGCGACGGAGGCCTTCGCCGCCTCGCTGCTCGACGGCGGGCCGGCCTGCATGGTCCGGGCCGTGCAGCAGGTCTCCGGGCTGCGGGTCGACCACTACCTCGGCGTCGACCTCACCCGCCTGCCCGACATGGTCGACGCCCTCGGCGGCGTCGCCATGTGCCTGCCCCAGCCGACCGAGGCGGTGGCCGCCTCCGCGCAGCCGCTCCCGGCCGGCGGCAGCCAGGTGACCGGCGAGCAGGCGTCGGCCTTCCTCACCCCGGGGGACGCCGGTTCCGACGTCACGGGCGCGGCGGTGGCCGAGCGCGCCCAGCTGCTGCTCACCGCAACCCTGCGGACGGCGATGTCGTGGGGCGCCCTCGGCAACCCCGTGACCCTCACCCAGTTCCTGATGCGCTCCTCCGGCGCGCTCACCGTCGACGAGGACACCAACCTCGGCGACCTGCGCACGCTGGCCGGCACGCTGGGCGACCTCACCGGGGACGCCGTCCAGCGGACCGGCCTGCCGGTGTCGCAGGTCGGGTACGTGCCGGCCGGCACCGAGCAGGCCTACGTGCTGCTGGACTCGGGTGCCTCCCGGTCCCTGTTCGACGCGGTCATCGACGAGGGCGGCCTGCCGCCGGAGTTGACCGCCCAGGCCGCGGCGGACGACGCCGCCGCGGCCCCGCCCACGGCGGAGGCCCAGGCCGAGCAGCCCGCTCCCGCGCCGGCCGAGCAGGCGCTGACCGTCCCTCCCGGCGGGATCACCGTCGACGTCCTCAACGGAACCGGCACCAGCGGTCTGGCCGCCACCGTCGCCGACCTGCTGCGCGGGCAGGGCTTCGGCGTGGGCGCGGTCGGCAACGAGCCGGGGACGGTCAACGAGTCCGTCGTCCGCTACGGGCCGGGCGCCGAGCAGCGGGCCCGCACGGTCGCCGCCGCCGTCCCCGGCTCGGTGCTGCAGGCCAGCGACACGATCGGCGACGCAGTCCAGCTGGTGATCGGCCCGGGGTACTCGACCGTCGTCCCCGTTCCGGCGCCCTCGGGGGAAGCCGCCGCCGCGGCGCCGGCCCCGGAGGCCGCGCCCGCGCCGCCGACCGAGCCCGCCTCGAGCACGGCCCCCGTCAGCTGCAGCTGAGCCGGACGGCTCAGGCCAGCTCCTGGATGCGGACCGTGTTCCCCGCGGGGTCGCGGAAGGCGCAGTCGCGGACGCCGTAGGGCTGCTCGGTGGGCTCCTGCATGACCTCGGCCCCGCTGGCCTGCACGCGCTCGAAGACGCCGTCGAGGTCCTTGGTGGCCAGCACGATGGAGGCGTAGGTGCCCTTGGCCATCATCTCGGCGATGGTGCGGCGCTCGTCGTCGGTGATGCCGGGGTCGGCGGCCGGCGGGTGCAGGACGACGGAGGTGTCGGGCTGGTCGGCCGGGCCCATCGTGAGCCAGCGCATCCCGCCGTACCCGACGTCCATGCGGAGCTCGAAGCCGAGGGTGTCGCGGTAGAACGCCAGCGAGGCGTCCGGGTCGTCGTGGGGGAGGAAGGTGTGGTGGATGGTGATGTCCATGGCGATCACGCTAGGGACGGCGCGCTGACCGGCGCTTCTCGATTCCTGACCGGTCTGGTCACCTGCTTGGCCACGCACGACGGGATCCCGGCCGTCGTGTGCGCCGCGAGCCGCCGGTAGGTGCTGGGCGGCATCCCGACCAGCTCGCTGAACCGGGTGCTGAAGGTGCCCAGCGACGAGCAGCCGACCGTGAAGCAGACCTCGGTGACGCTCAGGTCGCCCCGCCGCAGCAGCGCCATCGCCCGCTCGATCCGCCGCGTCATGAGATAGCCGTACGGCGACTCCCCGTACGCGAGCCGGAACTGGCGGCTGAGGTGCCCGGCCGACACGTGCACGCCGCGGGCCAGCGCCTCGACGTCCAGCGGCTGTGCGTACTCCCGGTCGATCCGGTCCTTGACGCGGCGCAGCAGGGCGAGGTCGCGCAGGTGCTGCGCCTCCACGGGTCTACTGGTCACGGCCGAGATGGTGCCAACACCGCGGCACGGCCGTCGACCTGTTCGCCGGGATCGGCGGCGCTCCCGGCTGGACGGGCAGCAGGGGGCCGCCGCGGTGCGGCGACCCCCTGCTGCGCGGAGCGCGTCCGCGGCCTCAGGTCACCCGAAGCGGCCGGAGATGTAGTCCTCGGTGGCCTTCTGGTCGGGGTTGCTGAAGATCTTCTCGGTCGGGTTGAACTCGATCAGGCGCCCCGGCTGGCCGACGCCGTTGAGGTTGAAGAACCCGGTGAAGGAGCTCACCCGCGCGGCCTGCTGCATGTTGTGCGTGACGATGACGATGGTGAAGCGCTCCTTGAGCTCCGTCATCAGGTCCTCGATCGCCAGCGTGGAGATCGGGTCGAGTGCCGAGCAGGGCTCGTCCATGAGCAGGACGTCGGGCTCGACGGCGATCGCGCGGGCGATGCACAGCCGCTGCTGCTGACCGCCGGACAGACCCGACCCGGGCCGGTCGAGGCGGTCCTTGACCTCGTTCCACAGGTTGGCGCCCCGCAGGGACTTCTCCACCAGGTCGTCGGCCTCGGACTTCTTCATCCGCTTGTTGTTCAGCCGGTTGCCGGCGATGACGTTCTCGTAGATCGACATGGTCGGGAACGGGTTCGGCCGCTGGAAGACCATCCCGATCTGCCGGCGCACGTTCACCGGGTCGACGTCGGCGCCGTAGAGGTCCTGGCCGTCCATGACGACCTTGCCCTCCACCCGCGCGCCCGGGATCACCTCGTGCATCCGGTTGAGCGACCGCAGGAAGGTGGACTTGCCGCACCCCGACGGACCGATCAGCGCGGTGATGTTCCGCGGTTCGATGGAGACGTTGACGTCCTGCACGGCGAGGAAGTTGCCGTAGTAGATGTCCAGGTCCGAGACCTCGATGCGCTTGGCCACGTACGTGTCCTCCTGACGGGATCGGTCAGCGACCGGTCTTGGGGGCGAAGAAGCGGGTGATCAGGCGGGCGACGACGTTGAGCGCCATGACCAGGATGATGAGGAGCAGAGCCGCCGTCCAGGCGCGGTCGAGGAACGCCTGCGTGTCCGTACCCGGCTGGGTCAGCTGGAAGTACGCGAACACCGGCAGGGTCGCCATGCGCCCGTCGAACGGGTTGAGGTTGGTGCCGGTGATGAGACCGACGGTCACCAGCAGCGGCGCGGTCTCGCCGACGACGCGGGCCACGGCCAGCGTGACGCCGGTGCCGAGGCCGGCGATCGCGGTCGGCAGGACCACCTTCACGACCGTGCGCCACTTCGGGACGCCCAGGGCGTAGCTGGCCTCCCGCAGCTCGTTGGGGACGAGCTTGAGCACCTCCTCCGACGACCGGACGACGACCGGGATCATCAGCACCGACAGGGCGACGGCGCCCATGACACCGAGCCGCACGTCGTTGCCGAAGACCAGCGTGAACAGCGCGAAGGCGAACAGGCCGGCGACGATCGACGGGATGCCGGTCATGACGTCGACGAAGAAGGTGATGGCCTTCTTGAGGCGGCCGGAGCCGTACTCGACCAGGTAGATGGCCGTCATGAGGCCGATCGGCACCGAGATGATCGTGGCGAGCACCGTGATGATCAGCGTGCCGAGGATGGCGTGGTACGCGCCGCCGCCCTCGCCGACCACCCGGAACATCGAGTTGCTGAAGAACGTGCCGTCGAGGCGGTCGAGGCCCTTGTCGAGCACCGTCCAGACCAGCGAGACCAGCGGGACCATCGCGACGCCGAAGGCGGTGGTCACCAGCGCCGTCATCAGCCGGTCGGTGGCCTTGCGGCGGCCCTCGACCGCCCGCGACACGACGTAGACCGCCAGCGTGCCCAGGATGACGCCGTAGATGACGGTGGAGGTGACGGCGAAGCCGGTCGCGGCCGAGAGCGCGGCGCCCAGGGCGATGCCCACCAGGTACAGCCCCAGCGGCGCGGGGCGGGGCAGGCGGCGCTCGACGCGGACCGGCCCGCGCGACGGCGCGGAGACCTCGGGCGCGGACTGCGTGTCGGTGCTCATCAGTTGGCTCCGGAGAAGTCGGCGCGACGGTTGACGATCCAGCGGGCGATCATGTTGACCGCCAGCGTGATCACGAACAGCACCAGCCCGCTGGCGATGAGGGTGTTGACGCCCAGGCCCGTGGCCTCCGGGAACCGCAGCGCGATGTTCGACGCGATCGTCGAGGGGTTGGAGTTGCTGATCAGGTTGGCCGTGGCCCCCGCGCCGCCCGACAGGACGATCGCGACCGCCATCGTCTCGCCCAGCGCGC
Source organism: Geodermatophilus sp. SYSU D01186 (assembly GCF_054050215.1). Lineage (NCBI taxonomy): Bacteria > Bacillati > Actinomycetota > Actinomycetes > Geodermatophilales > Geodermatophilaceae > Geodermatophilus > Geodermatophilus sp. SYSU D01186. Next base: position 33,272 of record NZ_JBJGYW010000001.1, read on the forward strand.
GGCCCAGCCCGAGCATCGCGCCGCCGATGACCCCGGACTTGCCGTAGGGCAGGACGGCCATCCGGATCATCTCCCAGCGCGTCGCGCCCAGGGCCAGCGCCGCCTCGCGGTGCAGCGCCGGCGCCTGGCTGAAGACCTCGCGCGAGATGGCCGAGATGATCGGCAGGATCATCACCGCGAGCACGAATCCGACGGTGAGCATCGTGCGGCCGCTGGTGGAGGCCGGCCCGGCGAAGAGCGGGATGAAGCCCAGGGTGTCGGCCAGCCACTCGTGGAACGGCACGAGGGTGGGCGCCAGGACGGCCAGACCCCAGAAGCCGTAGACGACGCTGGGGATGGCCGCCAGCAGGTCGATGACGTAGCCCATGCCCGACGCGATCCGCCGCGGGGCGTAGTAGGTGGTGTAGAGGGCGATCGCGACGGCGAGGGGCGTGGCGATCACCAGCGCGAGGACCGCGCCCAGCAGCGTGCCGACGACGAGCGGCCAGACGTAGCTGCCCAGCCCCTCCCCACCGGGGATGTCCTCCGCCGGGGCGGTCAGGGCGGGGACGGCCTCGCTGATGAGGAACGCCGCCACCCCCGCGAGGACGACGAGGATGAAGATGCCGGAGCCCTTGGCGCTGCCGGCGAACAGACGGTCGCCCGGCCGGCGGACGGTCCGCTGCGACGTCGGTTCGGATGGTGCCTTCGTGGCGGTCACCGCTGCTCCGTGGGATCGATCAGGTGGGGATCTCGGGGGCCCGTGTCCGGGCGGCACGGTGGCCCGGGGCGTCAACCGACGTCCCGGGCCACCGCTGGTGCTCGGCTGGGGTCAGCCGGCGGTGATGGCGTCGACGGCGCTCTGGGCCTGCTGGCGGAGCGTGTCCGAGATCGGGGCGTTGCCGGCGTTGTCGGCGGCGGCCTGCTGCCCGTCCTCGCTGATCACGTACTCCATGAAGGCGCGGACGTTGTTCGCCGTCTCCTCGTCGTCGTACTGGATGCAGCCGACGTGGTAGCTGACCAGGACGACCGGGTACTCGCCCGAGCCCTCGGTCTGCCGGTTCACCTCGATGGCGAAGTCGTGGTCGCCGCGGCCCTCGAGGGCCGGGGAGTTCTCGACGACGGCGGCAGCGGACTCCGGCGTCGGGGCGACGAACTCGTCCCCGACCGCGACGCTGACCACGCCGAGGTCGCCGGCGCGGCTGGCATCGGCGTAGGTGATGGCGCCGGCCGTGCTCTCGACGACGCCGACGACACCCGAGGTGCCGTTGGCGGCCTCGCCGCCCTGCAGCGGCCAGACGCCGTCGGGCTCGGAGGTCCACACGTCACCGGCGGCCTGGAACAGGTAGTCGGTGAAGTTCTCCGTGGTGCCCGAGTCGTCACCGCGGTGCACCGGCGTGATGGCGGTGTCCGGCAGCGTGGCGTCGGGGTTCTCCGCCGCGATCGCCGGGTCGTTCCAGGTGGTGATCGAGCCGTTGAAGATGTTGGCGATGGTCGCGGGCGACAGGTTCAGCGAGTCGACGCCCTCGAGGTTGAAGATGACCGCGATCGGCGAGATGTAGTTCGGCAGCTCGAAGATCTCGCCACCGGCGCAGCGCTCCTGCGCGGAGGCCAGCTCCTCCTCGTCCAGCGCGGCGTCGGAGCCCGCGAAGTCGGTGGTGCCGGCGATGAACTGCTCGCGGCCGGCGCCGGAGCCCGCCGGGTCGTAGCTGAAGTCCACGTCGGGGTACTCGCCCTGGAAGCCGGCCTGCCAGGCCTCCATGGCGGCCTGCTGGCTGCTGGCGCCGGCGCCGACGAGGGCGCCGCTCAGCTCCTGGGTGGCCTCGCCGCCGCCCCCGCTGCCGGAAGCGTCCCCCTCGTTGGCCGCGCCACACGCGGCCAGGGCCAGCGTGGCGACGAGCGCCGTGGACAGGGTGAGGGCGCGCGTGCTGCTGCGCAGCTTCAAGTCAGTGCCTTTCGAGCGGGTGCCCGGACCTCGATGCCAGGCAGGGTGGACCAACGAGGCCCGAAGGTAGGCAGCCGAAGTGGACGCATCCGGGTCGCTCGGTGAACGACCGGTGAACGCACGCGGAGCGTTTCCCGACGGGGTGAGAACCAGGTCACGTCGAGCAGGTGAACGCGCGCGCGGCCCGCTTGCGGACGGGATCGTCCGGTACTAGTGGGTCCGCCGCCAGGAGACGTCGACGGCGTGCCGGGCGAAGCCGCTGCGCTCGTAGAGCGTCACCGCGGCGGTGTTGTCCTCCTCGACGTAGAGGAGCACCTCGCCCAGGCCGCGGCCCCGCAGGTGGGCCAGGCCGACGTCGGTGAGCGCGCGGCCCAGACCGAGCCCCTGGGCGTCGGGGTCGACGCCGAGCACGTAGACCTCGCCGACGGCCTCGGGACCCTCGTCACCGGGCGGGTGCACCTTCGTCCAGTGCGAGCCGAGCAGCGTGCCGCCGTCGTCCGGGTCGCCGCGCCAGGCCAGGAAGAAGCCCTCGGGGTCGAACCACGGCTCGGCCTCGCGCAGCCGCAGGTCCTCCGGCGTCCAGCTGCCCTGCTCGGGGTGGCCGGCGAAGGCGCGCGCGTTGACCCGCAGCCAGGCGTCCTCGTCCCGGCCCGGCCGGAACGGCTGCACCCGGACGTCGCCGGGCAGGGCCGGCCGCGGGTCGGGGTCGACGCCGGCGAGGTCCCGCCGCATCTTCAGCAGCACCCGGGCGCGGGTGTAGCCGCGGCCGGCGGCCAGGTCCGCGGAGCCGGGGAGGTCGCCATGCGCCCACACCCGCAGGGGGCGGTCGCCGGCCAGCTCCTCCAGCCGGGTCAGCAGCCGGCGGCCGACCCCGTGGCGGCGGACGTCGGGGGCGACGACCAGCTCCGCCTCGGCGTCACCGGTGCCGTCCCCGCCCTCGAAGCGCGCGTAACCGGCCAGCTCGCCGTCCGCCGTCGCGACCAGCACGTCGCGGCCACCGGCGGGGCCGCCGTGCTGGAGCCGCAGCTCGGCCTCCTCCGACAGCGGGCGGACGCCGTCGGCCGCCGTCGCGGCGCGCAGCAGCGCGAGCACCGCGGGGACGTCGGCCGCGTCGAGGCGGCCGACGTCCCGGACGCGGAGGGCAGCGGACAGGGCGGCCTCAGACCAGCTCGGTGTCGGCCTCGGCGCGGGCGGCGGCCGCCGTCGCGTCGGCGACCTGCTGGTCGAGCTTGTAACCCACGTTGCGGACGGTGCCGATCAGCGCCTCGTGCTCGGTGCCGAGCTTGGCCCGCAGCCGGCGCACGTGGACGTCGACGGTGCGGGTGCCGCCGAAGTAGTCGTAGCCCCAGATCTCCTGCAGCAGCTGGGCCCGGGAGAACACCCGGCCCGGGTGCTGCGCCAGGTACTTGAGGAGCTCGAACTCCTTGTAGGTCAGGTCGAGCGGGCGGCCGCGCAGCTTGGCCGAGTAGCTGTGCTCGTCGATGACCAGTTCGCCGGCCTGGGTGACGCCGCCGTCGACGCCGTCGGCGGGGGTGGCGGCGGCCATCCGACGGGCGGTGGCCCACTTCAGCCGGGCGTCGACCTCGGCCGGGCCTGCGGTGTCGAGCAGCACGTCGTCGACGCCCCAGTCGGCCGACAGCGCGACCAGGCCGCCCTCGGCGAGCACCGCGACCAGCGCGGAGGCGACGCCGGTGGAGGACAACAGCCCGCAGAGGGTGCGGGCCTGGATGAGGTCGTGGCGGGCGTCGACCAGCACGACGTCGCCGGCGTCGCCGTCGAGCAGGCTGGAGAGCTCGGGCGCGACCACGCGGACCTGGTGGCCCAGCAGCCCGAGGGCGGGCAGTACCTCGGTCGTGGCCTGCCGCGCCGCGGTCATGAGCACGAGTCGCATGTCGTCTCCTCGGGGGAGGCGGGGACGCGGACGTCCGGGGGCCCACGACGGCGCTGTCGAGAGAGAGACAGCAGGATAACCGACGTGTTGCCGATCCCGTCCGCCGTGACCGAACCGCGACCAGTGACGGTGACCACGGAGGACGGCGTCCGGCTCGCGGTGTCGTCGTCCCGTCCACCCTGCCGGCGCAACCGCCGCCCGGGGCGCGTCCGCTGACGTTCGTCGTGGCGCACGGGTTCACCGACTCCGTCGACCGGCCGGACTCCAGCCGCCTGGCCGGTCGCGCCCACGCCGCTGCTGCTCGTCCACGGCGACCGCGATGCCTACTCCCCCCTCGAGCACTCCCGCGCGCTGGCCCGGGCGGCCGGACCGGCGGCCACCGCGTGGGTCGTCCCCGGTCCCGGACACGCCGAGAGCGGCGTGGCCGGTCCGCTCGTCGAGCGGACCGGCCGCTGGGCGTCTGAGACGATCAACGGGTGACAGCGGCCACCCTGCGCACCGGCATCCCGGCCCGCGGGTACCACCTGCCCGCGCTCGGGGCGGCCGCCGCCGGGGCCGCGCTGCTGGTGCTGCTCGGCCAGTTCGCCGGGAGCCCCGGCCGGGTGGCGGCCGTCGCCGTCCTGCAGGTCGCGCTGGTGGCGGCCTGGGTGCCGGCCACCGGCATCCCGGCCCGGGCCGGCGCCCCGGCGCTGGGCCTGGCCGCGGCCGCCGGCGCCGACCTGCTCGTGGTGCTGCCGGAGCGTCCCGAGCTGGGTTCGCTGCTGGCCGTCCCGGGCCTGGGCTTCCTCGCGGCGGTGCTGCACCAGATGCTGCGCCGGGCGCCCCGCCGGGACGTCGTCGGCTCGCTGGCCGGGGTCGTCCTCCTGCAGTGCGCGGTGACCGCCCTGGCGGTGTGGGTGCTGCTGGGCCCCGAGGGCGCGGACTCCGCGGCGGCGACGACGGCGCTGCTGGTGGTCGGCGTCACGTTGGTCGCGGGCCACCTGGTGGACCTGGCGCTGCCGCGTCCGGCGGTGGCCGACGGCGTGCCCAGCGGCGTCGTCGGCCTGGTCGTCTCGGTGCTCACCGGTGCCGGCGCCGCGCTGGCCCGGCACGGCAGTGCGCAGCTGGCCGACGTCCTCACCGTGCTGCTGTTCGGGCTGGCGCTGGCGGGGGTGACCGCGCTGGTGGGCCTGGCCGCCGGCTTCCTGGTGGCCGAGGGGCCACGGACGGCGTGGGCCGTGCCGCTGGTCCAGACGGCCCTGCCGTTCGCCGCGTGCGCCCCGGTCGCCTTCTCCCTCGTCCTCCAGAACGCGCTGTAGGGGCCGGCCGGTGCGCGCTCTGCTGGTGGTCCTGCTCCTCCTCGTGGGGCTCGCCGTCCTCGCCGACCGGGTCGGCGTCGGCATCGCCGAGGACCGCGTGGGGCAGGCGATCGCCGAGCGCGGGCAGCTGGCCGGGCAGCCGGAGGTCGACATCGCGGGCTTCCCGTTCCTCACCCAGGCGATCGCCGGCCGGTACGACGACGTCCGGATCGACCTGACCGCGGCCGACCTCGGCCAGCCGGAGGGCACGCGGGCCGACGTCCGGCTGCACGGGGTGGAGGTGCCGCTGTCCGACGTCCTGTCCGGGTCGGTGGAGCAGGTGCCGGTCGACCGCGTCGACGGGACGGCCACGCTGTCCTACGCCCTGCTGTCCGCCCGGCTGGGCCCGGGCACGACCCTGAGCCGGGACGGGGACGGGCTGCGCGTCGAGAGCACCGTGGAGGTGGCCGGCCTCTCCGTGCCGCTGACCGCCGTGGGCACCGTGAGCCTCGACGGCGACGCCGTGGTCGTCGAGGTGTCCGACGCCTCCGGCGCCGGGGTGGACGTGCCGGGCTTCGTCGTCGACCGGGCCGCGGACCTGCTGGACCTGCGCTACCCGATCCCCGCGCTGCCCTTCGGGCTGCACGTGACCGGGGTGACCCCCGGCGAGGAGGGCGTGGACGTCGCCGTCGAGGCGACCGACACCGTGCTGCGCGGCTGAGGGCGCGGGGAATCCGCACGGGTCCGGCCGGGTTGGGGCGGGGGATGAGTGCGACAGGAGCAGCCGTGCTGGCCGTCGCCCTGCTGGCAACGGCGGCCGCCGCCTGGTGGCTGCGGAGGAGGGACGGCGCCGTGCGCAGCCCGGGCAGCGAGCCGTCGACGGTGACCGCCGTCCTGGAGGGGCTGGGCGTGCGCCCCCAGGACGCCGACCTGACCGTCGTCCAGTTCTCGACGGCGTTCTGCGGGCCGTGCCGCGCCACGCGGGCCCGGCTGCAGCAGCTGGGCGCGACCCGGCCGGGCCTGGCCCACGTCGAGGTGGACGCCGAGAGCCACCTGGACGCCGTCCGTCAGCTCGACGTCCGCCGCACCCCGACGCTGTTCTACCTCGACCGCTCCGGCGCCGTGATCGGGCGCAGCAGCGGGGCCCCGCGGGCCGAGGAGCTGACCGCGCTGGTCGACGCCCGTGTGGGTGGACCCGCCGGTGCGCGGGACGGGCGGAACGTGTGATCGGTTACCCTCGCGCCGTGGGCATCCTGCTGACCTCGCGCCGCACAGTCGACCTGTGCCGCGTCGGCAGCTGCCTGTGTCCGGGCGCCTGAGGGCGAGCCCCGCCTCGTCCAGACGTGCCCTGACCGCCGTCCGGAAGCTCCGTCCACCATGCCCCCTGCCCCACCCCGAGCCGACCGCCAGGTCGACGTCCGGGGCCCGCGCTTCGCCGCGTGGGTCACCAGCGCCGTCCTCGCGGTCGCCCTGCTGACCGCCTCCGGCTGGTTGGTGGCCGTCCAGGCCGCCGTCTTCGCCGTCGGTGCGTTCGCCGGCCTGCGGTACGCGCCCTACGGGGTGCTGTTCCGTGTCCTCGTGGCCCCGCGGCTCGGCCCGGTCCGCGAGCGGGAGCCCGAGGCGCCGCCGCGCTTCGCCCAGCTCGTCGGGCTCGGCTTCGCCGTCGTGGGCGCGGCGGGGTACCTGCTCGGAGCGCCGCTGGTCGGCGCCGTCGCGACCGGTCTCGCGCTGGTGGCGGCCCTGCTCAACGCGGCCACCGGCTTCTGCCTCGGCTGCGAGCTCTACCTGACCGTCCGCCGGGTCCGTCCCGCGCGAACCGCCTGACCGACCCCCACACCCGACCACAGGGAGGAACACCCCCCATGAGCCGCAACGACGTGCTCGTCTCCGCCGAGTGGGCGCAGGAGAACATCGGCGCCCCCGGCATCGTCTTCGTCGAGGTCGACGAGGACACCACCGCCTACGACGGCGGCCACATCGAGGGCGCGGTCAAGCTCGACTGGAAGAAGGACCTCCAGGACCCGCTGCGCCGCGACTTCGTCGACAAGAGCGCCTTCGAGGCGCTGCTGTCCTCGCGCGGCATCGGCAACGACGACACCGTGCTGCTCTACGGCGGCAACAACAACTGGTTCGCCGCCTACGCGTACTGGTACTTCAAGCTCTACGGCCACGAGTCGGTCAAGCTGGTCGACGGCGGCCGCAAGAAGTGGGAGCTCGACGGCCGCCCGCTGTCGAAGGACGCCGTGCAGCGCCCCGCCACCCAGTACGTGGCCAAGGACCCCGACCTGTCGATTCGCGCCTTCCGTGACGAGGTCGTCGCCTCGATCGGCTCGAAGAACCTCATCGACGTCCGCTCGCCCGACGAGTTCTCCGGCAAGATCCTCGCCCCGGCCCACCTCCCGCAGGAGCAGGCGCAGAAGGGCGGCCACGTGCCCACGGCGAAGAACATCCCGTGGAGCAAGGCGGCCAACGAGGACGGCACCTTCAAGTCCGACGAGGAGCTGGCCAAGCTCTACGACGAGCAGGGCTACGACGACAGCAAGGCCACCATCGCCTACTGCCGGATCGGCGAGCGCTCGAGCCACACCTGGTTCGTGCTGCGCGAGCTGCTCGGCAAGCCCGACGTCAAGAACTACGACGGCAGCTGGGTCGAGTACGGCTCGCTCGTCGGCGTCCCGATCGAGAAGTGAGCTGACATGTGCGGAGCTCCGAAGCAGGGCGGTGCCCTCGCCGGCATCGACCTGACCACCCAGACGGTCATCCAGGGCTCGGTCTGGCACGACGGCGCGCCCGTGGCCGGCGCCTACGTGCGGCTGCTCGACGAGACCGACGAGTTCACCGCCGAGGTCGTCACCAGCCCCGAGGGTGAGTTCCGGTTCTTCGCCGCGCCGGGCGAGTGGAAGCTGCGCTCGCTCGCCCCGGTCGGCAAGGGGGAGCGCGTGCTCACCGCCGAGGTCGGCCTGAACGAGACCACCGTCGCCATCGGCTGACGACCCACCCGCGACAGCGCCCGTCCCGGCAACCGCCGGGGCGGGCGCTGTCGTGTGTCGGCACACCGGCGCCGATCGGTCAGGGTGGCACCGCCGCCGCGTGGCTCGGCGTGACCGGCAGGTCAGAGGCCGAGCAGGCCGGCGAGCTCGCCCATCGCCACGTCGAAGTAGCGCTCGGCGTCCTCGACCGAGCCGACGAGGTGCCCGAACAGCTCGAAGCTGATCGTGCCGAAGAGCCCGCTCCAGGCCAGCAGCGCGCGCAGCCGGACGGCGTCGTCGAGGGCGGGGTGCTCCCCGCCGAGCACCTCCACCGTGCCCTCGCTGAGCAGCGACGGGTCCCGCGGGACCCCGGCCGCCGGGGGCAGTGCCCCGCCGCGGGCGGCGTCGCCCAGGACCCGGCCGAGGACGACACCGACCCGGGCGGCGGCCGGCACCGTGTCGCGGGGTGCCGCGTAGCCGGGCACCGGGGAGCCGTAGAGCAACGCGTACTCGTGCGGATGGGCGCGGGCCCACGCCCGGACGGCGCGGCAGACCGCCAGCCAGCGCTCGCGCGGCGCCGCGGCGGGGTCGTCGGCGGCCTCGGCGGCGGCGCCGAGCGCGTCGTAGCCGTCGATGATCAGCCGGGTCAGCAGGTCGTCGCGGCTGGGGAAGTACCGGTAGAGCGCCGAGGAGGCCATGCCGAGCTCCCGGGCCACCGCCCGCAGGGACAGCGCCGCCGCGCCCACCTCGGCCAGCTGTCGTCGCGCGGCGTCGGTGATCTCGGCGGTCAGCTCGGCGCGGACGCGCTCGCGGGCGGTGGGCGGCATGGGGACCATCGTGGCGCGCCGTGAGCGGTGGACGCAACAGAGAGCAGCGCTCTTGACGTGTGCCGAGACGGTGTGCGAGCGTCGTCCGCGAGTGAGAGCACTGCTCTCGAAACGGCGAGGAGGCGACGTGGCACTGCACGTGATCGTGGGCAAGGGCGCGGTCGGGACGACGACGGCGGAGCTGCTGACCGCCCGGGGCCACCGGGTGCGGGTGCTCTCGCGCAGCGGCGGCACGTCGACCGACGCGGTGGAGCACCGGGCCGTCGACGCCGCCGACGCCGGCGCGCTGGCCGAGGCGGCCCGGGGCGCGCAGGCGATCTACAACGCGGTCAACCCCGCCTACTCCCGCTGGGCCACCGACTGGCCGCCCGTCGCGGCGGCCCTCCTCGACGCGGCCGAGCGCACCGGCGCGGTGCTGGTGACCATGGCCAACCTCTACGTCTACGGCCGCCCGAGCGGCCCGATGAGCCCGGACAGCCCGCTGGCCGCCACCGACCTCAAGGGGCGCGTCCGGACGGCGATGTGGCGGGACGCGCTCGCCGCCCACGAGGCGGGCCGGATCCGCATGGCTGAGGCGCGCGCCGCGGACTTCGTCGGACCGCAGGTGCCCGCCGCGCACTCCCACCTGGTGCGCCAGTTGCCCGCGCTGCGCCGCGGCCGTCGGGCCTGGGTGGTCGGCGATCCCGACGTCCCCCGCAGCTGGGCGTACCTGCCCGACGTCGCGGCGACGCTGGCCACCCTCGGCACCGACGAGCGGGCGCTCGGCCGGGCGTGGCACGTGCCCAGCCCGCCGCCCCGCTCGCAGCGGCAGGCGATCGGCGACCTGGCCGCGGCGATGGGGGTGCCCCCGGTGCCGGTCAGCGGCATCCCCTGGCCGGTGCTGCGGGCCGTCGGGGTGCTCTCGCCGACGATGCGCGAGGTGGTCGACGTCCGGCACCAGTTCGACCAGGAGTTCGTCGTCGACGCCACGGCGACCACCGCCACCCTCGGCCTGACGGCGACGCCCTGGTCCGAGGTCGTGGCCGCGACGGCCGCGGTGGTGCCCACGACCGCGTGACGAAGGACCCCGTCCTCCTCGCCACTCGCAGGCTCCCGGCGAGCCTCTGGACGGGGCCGTTCCAGCGCGTCACCAGCCGGCCCTACGGTGGGGGCCATGGTCTCTGCCTGGGTCCTCGTCGCCCTGACGTCTCTCGCGGCGCTCGGTTGCGGGTACGGCGCCGCCCGGCTCGCCCGCCGGCCGAAGGGGGCGCGACGGTGACGGACGCGACCGAGCTCCCGGTGCCGGACACCGCCGACGTCCGCACCGGCCCGGAGGTCTCCGAGCAGCTGCTCGGCGTCCTGCCGCTGCTGGGCGAGTGGCACGGCGAGGGGCAGGCCACCGGCGCCGGCGGCGACCACCGGTTCGGCCAGTGGATCCGGTTCAGCCACGACGGCCGTGGGTTCCTCGCCTACGAGTCCCGCACCTGGCGGCTCACCGACGACGGGAAGATCGTCGGCCCCGACGTCCGGGAGTCCGGCTTCTGGCGCCCGCGCGGCGGGGACGACGTCGAGCTGCTGGTGGCCAGCCCCGACGGCCTGGTCGAGATCTACGTCGGGCGGGCGCGGACGACGACCAGCTGGGAGCTCACCAGCGACGTCGTGGCCCGGACGCCGGACGCGCCCGACGTCGCCCGCGCCGTCCGGCTCTACGGCATCGTCGAGGGCGCGCTCATGTACGCCGTCGACCGCGCCGGCACCGACTCGCCGCTGCGCCCCACCATGTCCGCCCGCCTGGAACGGATCCGATGACCGACGCCGCGCGCCCCGGCACCCCGCCGTCGCCCACCCGCCCACCACCCCCCGCCAGGTCGCCGACCGCTACGTCGACGCCGTCTGCGACCTGGACCCGATCGTCGCCACCTCGCTGGGCACCCGCCCCGGCGACGACCGGCTGCCCGACCCGAGCCCCGCGGGGCTGGAGGCCGAGGCGCAGCTGGCCCGCGACACCCTCACCGAGCTGGACCGGGTGCTCGCCGCCGACCCCGCGCTGGCCGACGACCCCGTCGAGCGGCGTTGCGCCCGGCTGCTGCGCGAGCGGCTGGGCGCCGAGCTGGCCCTGCACGAGGCCGGTGAGGGGCTGCGCGCGCTGTCCAACCTGTTCAGCCCGGTGCACTCGATCCGGCAGGTCTTCCTGCTGATGCCGTCGTCCTCCGAGGAGGACTGGGCGGTGATCGCCCGGCGGATGGCCCGGGTGCCGGAGGCCTACCGCGGCTTCCGGGCGTCGCTGGAGGAGGGCGCCCGCCGCGGGCTGTTCGTCGCGCCGCGGCAGGTGTCCACGGTCGTCGGGCAGCTCGGCGAGTGGCTGACCGGGCCCTTCTACGCCGGCTTCGCCGCCGGGGGCCCGGACGCCCTGCGCGCGGAGCTGGAGAAGTCGGCGCGGGCCGCCGACGAGGCGGTCGCCGAGATCCGCGACTTCCTGCGCGACACCTACGCCCCGCAGGTCGAGGGGACGCCGGACGCCGTCGGCCGGGACCGCTACGCCCTGCACGCCCGCCGCTGGACCGGCTCGGACCTCGGGGCCGGCAACGGGCTGGAGGAGGCCTGTGCCTGGGGGTGGGCCGAGCACCGGCGGATCCTCGCCGAGCAGCGCGCCGCCGCTCAGGAGATCGTGCCGGGCGGCACGCCGATGGAGGTCATGAGCTGGCTGTCGACCCACGGCGAGGCCGTGGACGGCGTCGACGCCATCCGCGAGCGGCTCCAGGCGATGATGGACGAGGCGATCGAGGCCCTCGACGGCGTCCACTTCGACCTGGCCGAGCCGGTGCGCCGGGTGGAGGCGATGATCGCGCCGCCCGGCAGCGCCGCCGCCCCGTACTACACCCGGCCGGCGCAGGACTTCTCCCGCCCGGGCCGTACCTGGCTGCCGACGCTGGGCCGGGAACGCTTCCCGCTGTGGGACCTCACCTCGATCTGGTACCACGAGGGCGTCCCGGGTCACCACCTGCAGCTGGCCCAGTGGGCGTACGTCTCCGGGCAGCTGTCGACCTACCAGACCTCACTCGGCTCGGTGGGGGCCAACGTCGAGGGCTGGGCGCTGTACGCCGAGCGGCTGATGGACGAGCTCGGCTACTTCCGCGACCCCGGCACCCGGCTCGGTTACCTGGACGCCCAGCAGCTGCGCGCCATGCGGGTCGTCGTCGACATCGGCATGCACCTGCGCCTGCCGGTCCCCGACGACGCCGAGGGCGTGCTCGCCGAGCACCGCGGGCAGCCGTGGACCCCGGAGCTCGGCCGCGCCTTCTGCGGTGAGCACAGCGGGGCCAACCCCGCGTTCCTCGACAGCGAGCTGGTCCGCTACCTGGGCCTGCCGGGTCAGGCGATCAGCTACAAGCTGGGGGAGCGCGCCTGGCTGGAGGGCCGGGCCGCGGCTCGGCGCGCGGCGGGGAACGGCTTCGACCGCAAGGCCTGGCACATGGCGGCGCTGTCGCAGGGCTCGCTGGGCCTCGACGACCTCGCCGCGGAGCTCGCCGTCCTCTGAGGGGACGCGCTAGTCGTCGGGGGCGTCGAACGGCAGCGGGTTGACGATGTCGGCGTCCCAGGTGACGCGCTGGCCGGGGGACACCTCGGCCACCTCGATGCCCTCGGCGCCGAGGACCTCGTCGATGCACGCCCGGCTGCCCCCGACGTAGGTGGTGACCAGGTCGATGTCGGTGGCGACGAACCAGGCGCGGTCGGCCGGCCACCACAGGTTCGCGCTCTGCTCGGAGGGCTCCGGCGCCAGGTTGGCCGCGGCCAGCCCGATCGGCCCCCGCAGCAGCCAGTGCTCGCGCCCGGGCAGGGCCAGCGTCGGCCGGTCCGAGACGATGGAGCCGAACCCGGACCAGACGCCGAACCAGCAGTCCCCGGGCGTGGTCGTGTGCCGGGCGAGGACGTCGGCCAGCCGGCCGGCCACGGCCACCGGCAGGTGACCCATCGCGGGGGCGCCGTCCCACAGGGGGGACTGGTCGGCCTCGGTGAAGAACTCCATCGCGCCGGTGATCGAGCCCCACTCCATGGCGGGGTGGGCCACGGTGCGGTTGGCGGCGGCGACCTCGGTCCAGGAGACGTCGACGTCGCGCAGGCCGTGGTAGCGGGCCGCGGGGTGGAAGACGCGGGCGTAGGCGGCGAACACCGGGGGCACCAGCCCGCCGACGACGTGCTCGGAGAAGGGGCGGACCGCCTCGGCGATCCAGGCGCCTGGGGAGACGTCCTCCTGCACCGGGCGGCCGGCGAAGGTCACCTGACTCCCCCCGGAGAACGGACAACCCCCGGGCTGCTCCGCGGCGCGGCCCCTGCCGGAGCAGGGGAGCAGCACGCGGGCCGACTGGACAACGGTCGGCGGCCCGGGGGTCGGGTGACTGTCCGGTTCTCGCTCGCCGCCGTACGACGGACGGGCGATCTGCCGTCGCTCAGACTGTCGTCTGAACGGGCGGCCCATCTGGACGGCGGCTAGCGGACAGCCACCTCACGAGTCCGATAAGCATGCAAGTTACGGACCACCTCCTCTCTCGTGTACCTCGACGGTACGTCGCGTCCGAGGGGTCGGCAACGCGGTTTCTCAGCCCTCAGCTGAACCGCCGATCGTGCGTCCCGGTGGCGTGGCACCCGGCGGCCGGACCCGGTGCTCGGCGGCCTGGTCGACCGTCGTGACCTGGTAGACGTCCGGGATGCCGTCGGAGTCCCGGTCGACCCGCTCCTCCTCGTACATGCGCCGGTAGCGGCGGTTGCGCAGCCGCAGCAGGACGGCGGCGAGGAGGGCCGCGAGCAGCGTGCCGGTGAGGATGCCGACCTTGGCGTGTTCGTAGGTCGGCGAGCCCAGGCCGTAGGCCAGCTCGGTGATCAGCAGCGAGACGGTGAAGCCGATACCGCCGAGGAGCGCGAGCCCCACGACGTCCGGCCAGCCCAGGTGCTCGTCCAGCTCCGCGCGGGTGAAGCGGGCGACCAGCCAGGTGGCGGCGGTGATGCCGATCGCCTTCCCGGCCACGAGACCGACGGTGATCCCGAGGGCGACGCTGTCGGTGATCGACGCGGTCAGGCCGGAGAGCCCGCCGAGCGCCACCCCGGCCGAGAAGAAGGCGAAGACGGGGACCGCGATGCCGGCCGACAGCGGCCGGATCCGGTGCTCGAAGTGCTCCGCCAGCCCCGGACCGGCGTCCGGGCCGCCGGCCGCCGCGCTGCGCACCACCGGCACGGTGAAGGCCAGCAGCACCCCGGCCACGGTGGCGTGCACACCCGACTCGTGCACCAGCACCCAGGTGACCGCGGCCAGCGGCAGCAGCAGCCACCAGGAGCGGATCCGCTTCTGCACCAGCAGGCCGAACAGCGCCAGGGGGACCAGCGCGAGCGCCAGCGGCACCAGCGAGAAGTCGTCGGTGTAGAAGATCGCGATGACGACGATGGCCAGCAGGTCGTCGACCACGGCGAGGGTGAGCAGGAAGGTGCGCAGGGCGCTGGGCAGGTGGGTGCTGATCACCGCCAGGACAGCGAGGGCGAAGGCGATGTCGGTCGCCGACGGGATGGCCCAGCCGCGCAGCGCGCCGTCGTCCCGGCCCAGGTTGAACAGCACGAAGAACAGCGCCGGCACCGCCATGCCCCCGACGGCCGCGGCCACCGGCAGGGCGGCCCGGCGCGGGTCGCGCAGGTCACCGGCGACGAACTCGCGCTTGAGCTCCAACCCGGCGACGAAGAAGAAGATCGCGAGCAGGCCGTCGGCCGCCCAGGTGCCGAGGGTGAGGTCGAGGTGCAGCGAGGCCGGACCGACCCGGGTGTCGCGCAGCGTCTCGTAGCTCTCCGCCCACGGGGAGTTGGCCCACACCAGGGCCAGAGCGGCGGCCGCGAGCAGCAGGGCGCCACCCACGGTCTCGCGGCGGAGGACCGTCGCGATGCGGCTGGCCTCGGTCCAGGACCCGCGGCCGAACAGGCGGGTGGTTGTCGTCACGGGTGGCTCCAGGGGGAGGGGTCGGGTCGGACGCCGCCGACCAGACTTCCCGGCACACCTTCCCCGAACCCTACCGGCCCGCGACCAGGAGCGGATGGAGGCCGTCTGCTCCGTACAGTGGACGCCGTGACCCCCCGCCCGGCCGTGCCCACCCGCAGGCGCCGGTGAGGCTCGCCGAACTGGCCGGGCGGCGGATCGGGGTCTGGGGGCACGGGCGTGAGGGGCGCGCCGCGGTCCGGGCCGCCGTGAGCGCCGGCGCGGCGGGGATCGTCGTCGTCGACGCGGTCCCACCGGATCCGGCGCAGCTGCCGCCGGGAACCGAGGTGGGCACGGACGTCGGCGCGCTGGCCCGCTGCGACGTCGTCGTCCGCTCGCCGGGCATCAGCCCCTACCGCGAGGACGCGCAGGCGCTGGCCGCCCGCACCACCCTCACCTCGGGCACCGGGCTGGCGCTGGCCGAGTTCGGCGCCCGGGCGGTGCCGACCCTCTGCGTCACCGGCACCAAGGGCAAGAGCACCACCAGCGCCCTGGCCGCGACCGTGCTGGAGGCGGCCGGCCGGCCGGCGGTGCACGCGGGCAACATCGGCACGCCGCTGCTCGACGTCCTCCTGGACGGCGCGGTCGGCGAGGGGACGTCGCTGGTCGTCGAGGTCTCCAGCTACCAGGCCGCGGCCGTCGACGACTTCACCGGCTGGGGCGCGATCACCTCCCTGGCCCCCGAGCACCTCGACTGGCACGGCGGGGTGGAGGCCTACTACCGCGACAAGCTGCACGTCTTCGCCGGCTGCGCGCCCGGGACGGTGGTCGCCGGCGCCCAGCCCCGCCCGATCGCCGAGCGGTACCTGGACCCGGCGCTGCTGGTCGACCCGGGCGACGTCGTCCCCCCGGCGCAGCTGGAGGGTTTCCGCCCCGAGCACCTGCCGGGCGGGCACAACGTCGCCAACGTGCACGTCGCGCTCGCCGCCTGCGTCCGGATGGGCGTGGACCTCGACGCCGCCGGGGACGCCGTGCGCGCCGCGGTCGCCGGCTTCCGGGCGCTGCCGCACCGGCTGTCCCCGGTCGCCATGCTGGACGGCGTCACGTTCGTCGACGACACGCTGAGCACCACGCCCGTGTCGGTGCTCGCCGCGCTCGACGCCTTCGCCGACCGGCCGGTCACGCTGGTCGCCGGCGGCCAGGACCGCGGCCTGGACTACACCGACCTGGCCCGCGCCGTCGTCGCCCGGGCCGGCGGGGTGCGGGTGGTGACCGTGCCCGACACCGGCGCCCGGCTGGCCGCCGACGTCCGGGCCGCGGCCGCCGACCAGGGAGTGGCGCCCCCCGTGACCGAGACGGCCGGCCTCGCCGAGGCCGTCGCCGAGGCGGTGCGGACGACGCCCGCCGGCGGCGTGGTGCTGCTGTCGCCGGGCGCGCCCAGCTACAACCGCTACCGCAACTACGAGGAGTTGGCGCGGACCTATGAGCACATCCTCCGGGACGCCGGTGCCCAGCGTGTCTGACGACGTCTTCGTCGTCGCGGAGCGCTCGCTGGACCTCACCACCGGCGAGGCCGCGTTCACCTACCGGCTGGGCGAGGACGAGTTCACCGAGCGGCTGGTCGTGGACACCGAGCGGGTGGCCGAGGTCGACCTGGCCCGGCTGGACGCCGCGCTGGACCTCGTCCACCTGGTCATGGGCACCAGCTACTACAAGCTGCGCGCGCCCGGCCGGGTGCGGGTGACCCGGCCGCTGACCGCCGCCCAGCTCGCCGTCGCCGAGGCCGCCTACACGCACGGCCTCGGCGAGTTCGCCGCGGTGAACCGGCTGCCGGTGCCGCACGCGGTGGAGTTCGACGTCCAGCTGCGGCCGGCCGACGCGCCGCCCGCGGACGCCGCCGGTGCGGGCGCGCTGCTCCCGGTGGGCGGCGGCAAGGACTCCGCGCTGGCGCTCGTGGTGGTCTCCCCGGCGACCGCGCTGGCGATCAACCCGACCGGCGCGCAGCGCGACGTCACCGCCGCTGCCGGGGTGCCGCTGATCGGCGTCCGCCGGCGGCTGGACCCGCTGCTGGCCGAGCGGACGGCGGCCGGTGGGCTCAACGGCCACGTGCCGGTGACCGCGATCAACTCGGCGATCTCCACCCTGGTCGCGGTGCTGTGCGACTTCGGGCCGGTCGTCTTCGCCAACGAGCGCTCCGCCGACGAGGAGACCCTCGAGATCGACGGCGCCGGGGTGAACCACCAGTACTCGAAGTCCTACGAGTTCGAGCGGCTGTTCGCCGCGGCAGCCGCGGAGCTGGGCGTCGGCTACTTCAGCCTCACCCGGCAGCTGTCGGAGCTGGCCACGGTCGCCGCGGTCGCCGCGCTGCCCGGGCTGCGCGACGAGATCCTGAGCTGCAACCGCTCGTACACGCAGAAGCACATGGGTGGCGAGGCGACCCAGCGCTGGTGCCTGCACTGCGACAAGTGCCTGTTCACCTTCCTGTGCTTCGCGGTCTTCCTCACCCCCGACGAGGCGGTCGCGATGTTCGGCGGCAACCCGCTGGCCGACCTCACCCTCGTCGACGGGTTCCGCGTCCTGTGGGCCACCGAGAAGCCGTTCGACTGCGTGGGCGAGCGGGCCGAGAGCGCCGCGGCCATGGCGCACCTCGCGGGCAGCACGGCCTGGGGCGGGTTCCCCGTGGTGCAGGCGCTGGGGGAGGAGGCGACGTCCTTCGCCGCGGTCACCGGCGCGACGGTCGCCGGCTTCCTCGAGCCGCACGGGCCGCACGCCGTCCCGGCGGCGTACCTGGACTCGCTGCGGCGGGTGCTGGCGGAGGCCCGCCCGCCGGTCACGTGACCGAGCCCGCGAGGTCACGCAATGGACAGGTGAGCGACCGCCTGGCCGCCATCGAGCGGGCCGTGCTGCGCCCCGGTGCCCGCGACGTCGCCGGCCTGGGTGCCGCCGTCCGCGGGCAGCTCGGCCGGCTCGCCGAGGGCCTGGCCGCGGCCGGGGCCGCCGGGAGCCGCGTGGGGCTGGTCACCGGCGTGCACATCGCGTGGGCGCCGGCGCCGGCGGCGGAGACCGACGGCCCGGTCGGCACCGCGGTGCTGGCCGCGGCGCTCGCCCGGATCGGCGCCGAACCCGTCGTGGTCACCGACGAACCCTGCGCCGACGTCACCGCCGCCTGCCTGGACGTCCTGGGCGCCGGCCGGCTCACCGTCGTCCCACCGGCGGACGACGAGGCCGCCGTCGTCGCCCGCGTCGAGGCGCTGGCGCCGTCGCACCTGGTCGCGGTGGAGCGGCTGGGACCCAACGCCGAGGGGCGGGTCATGACGATGCGGGCGGTGGACATCACGGCGTCCACCGCGCCGCTGCACGCGGCGTTCGCCCTGCCGGGCCTGGTCACCGGCGCGGTCGGCGACGGCGGCAACGAGATCGGCATGGGCAACGTGCCGGCCGCGGTGGTCGCCGCCGAGATCGCGCAGGGCGAGCGGATCGCCTGCCGGGTGCCGGTGGGCGCGCTGGTGACCGCCGGGACGTCGAACTGGGGGTGCTCGGCGCTCGTGGCGGCGCTCGCCGTCCTGGTGCCCGGGCACGGCGCGGCGCTGCGGGCGCTGCTGGACCCCGCCGTCGACGGGGCCGTGCTGGACGCCGCCACCGCCGCCGGCGCGATCGACGGCGTCACCGGGGTCGCGGGGGCGACCGTGGACGGCATCCCGGTGCCCGCCTACGCCGACCTGCTGGCCGAACTCAGGGATCTCGCGCGGGCTTAGGCTCGCAGGCGTGGCCGACTCGCACCGCACGGAGCTCGCCGCCCCGCTCGCCGAGCGCCTGCGGGCGCGGGGTCTCCGGCTGACCACCCAGCGCCAGCGGGTGCTGGCCGCGGTCGCCTCCCTCGAGCACGCCACCCCCGAGGCGATCAGCGCCCGGCTGCGCGAGGAGGCCGGCCCCGACGGCGCCGCGCCCGACACCTCGACGGTGTACCGCGCCCTCGAGCTGCTCGAGCGGCTCGGCCTGGTCTGGCACACCCACCTCGGCAAGGGCGCGCCGGTCTACCACGCCGCCGAGCACCCGCACCTGCACGTCGTGTGCCAGGGCTGCGGGGAGATCTCCTCGGCCGACCCGGCGCTGCTCGACACGGCCGCGGAACGTCTGGCCGCCGACCTGGGTTTCCAGCTGGACGTGGGGCACGTCGCGCTGTCGGGGACGTGCCGCACCTGTCGTGCACGCGCTGGAACGGAGACCTCATGAGCACCTCACCCCTCCTCTCGCGCCCCGGCGCCGTCGCCGTGGAGGACGGGTCGGTCGCCGCCCACTACGGCGACCCCCTGCGTGAGCAGCGGGCACTTGCCGAGGGCGCGGGTCTCGTCGACCGCAGCGACCGCGACGTCCTGGCCGTGCCCGGCGCCGACCGCCTGACCTGGCTGCACAGCCTCACCACCCAGCACCTCGACCGGCTGGCCGACGGCACCGGCGCCGAGGCGCTGCTGCTCTCGCCGAACGGGCACGTCGAGCACCACCTCGTCCTCGCCGACCTCGCCGGCACCACCTGGGCCGACGTCGAGCCGGGGTCGGGTGCGGCGCTGCACACCTTCCTCGACCGGATGCGCTTCCTGCTCCGCGTGGAACCGGCCCTGGTCACCGCCGAGTGGGCGCTGCTGTCGCTGGTCGGCCCGCGGGGGTCCGAGGTGCTCGCCGCGGCCGGGCTGCCCGTGCCGGCCGCCCCGTACGCCGTCCTCCCCGTCGACGGCGGCGGCTGGGTGCGCCGCATGCCCGCCGTCGGGGACGGCGCCGACGTCGTCGACCTGCTGGTGCCGCGGTCGGAGCTGGGCGCGCGGGCCGACGCGCTGCTCGCGGCCGGGGCGACACCCGCCGGGCTGGACGCCTACGAGGCGCTGCGGGTCGAGGCGCGCCGCCCGCGGTTCGGTGTCGACACCGACCACCGCACGATCCCGAACGAGACCGGCTGGCTGACCAGCGCCGTCCACCTGGACAAGGGCTGCTACCGCGGACAGGAGACCGTGGCGCGGGTGCACAACCTCGGCCGCCCGCCGCGGCGCCTGGTGCTGCTGCACCTCGACGGGCTCAGCGAGGAGCTGCCCGCCCCGGGGACGCCGGTCCAGAGCGGCACCCGCGAGGTGGGCCGGGTGGGCACCGTGGTCCGGCACCACGAGCTCGGGGTCGTCGCCCTGGCGCTGGTCAAGCAGTCGGTGAAGGCGGACGCCGAGCTGAGCGTGGGCGGCGCGCGGGCGGCCGTCGACCCCGACGACGCGCCGGCGGAGCTGGACGACACTCGCGCCGCCGCCCGCGACCGGGTGCGAGCCGTGCGGTCTGCGACGATCGGCCGGTGAGTCCGAGCACGCTGATCACGGTCGCCCCGACGGGGGCGGAGTCGGCGAAGGCCGACGTCCCGGCGCTGCCGGTGACCGTCGAGGAGGTCGTGGCCACCGCGCGGGACTGCCAGGCGCTCGGCGCCTCCGTCGTCCACCTCCACGTCCGCGACGCCGAGACCCGGCCGACGCTGGACCTCGGCCGGCTCCGCGAGGTGGTCGCCGCCGTCCGGGAGGCCACCGACCTGGTGGTGCAGCTGTCCACCGGCGGGGCGGTGACCGACCCGTTCGACGCGCGCCTCGCCGTCCTCGACGCCGGGCCCGACGCCGCCTCGCTGTCGCTGGGCACGGTGAACTTCGGCCGCGACGTCTTCAGCAACCCCTGGGACCTCATCGTCGAGCTGCACACCCGCATGCAGCAGCAGGGCGTCGTGCCCGAGTACGAGGTCTTCGACCTCGGCCACCTCGCCACCCTGGCCCGGCTGCTGGACCGGTACGGCCCGCCGCACGGCGGGCACGTGCACGTCGACCTGGTCATGGGCGTGCCCGGCGGGATGCCGGGGACGACGCAGGCGCTCGCGGCCTGCCTGCCGCACCTGCCGCCGGGGGCGACGTTCGCCGCCACCGGCGTGGGCCGCACCTCGCTGCCGGTGATGCTGGCCGCGCTCTCGGCCGGGGGTCACCTGCGGGTCGGCATGGAGGACACCCTGACCTACGCGCCCGGTGAGCCGGTGCGCGACAACGCCCAGCTGGTGGCGCGCGCGGCCGGGCTCGCCCGGATCGCCCAGCGTCCGCCGATGAGTACGGGGGACGCCCGCGCGTTCCTCGCCATCGACCCGCCCACCCCCACCCGCACCACCGTGGAGGCTGTCCCGTGACCCCCGAACCCACGCCCGCCGGCGGCGCCGCCGTCGACGCCCTGCTCGACCCGGGCTTCCTGGAGGCCGCCGTGCAGCGGCCGATGGCCGACGTCCGCAGGCTGCGCCGCCAGGCCGAGCAGGAGGAGGTCAACCTCTCCTACACCCGCCGGCTGCTGCAGGGTCGGCTGGACATCGTGCGCCGGGAGCTGCAGCGCCGCGCCGAGCACGACGGCCGGTCGCTGGTCGACCTGCTGCCGGAGATCCTCGCCGAGAAGGGCCGCGGCCCCGCGCACGGTCTGGGCCGGCACCAGACCGTGCAGCCGGCCGCGCCGGAGGAGTACGAGTCCTGGGTCAACGGCCTCACCCGCGGCATCGACCTGTCGGCGGTGCCGGAGCTCGGCGACGGCGACCTGGAGCAGGCCGCCCGCTCGCTGGCCGCCGCGGAGAGCTCGCTGTCCGAGCGCCGCCGTGGCGTGCAGAAGGTCATGGACGGGCTGGCCGCGGAACTCGGCCGGCGCTACCAGAACGGCGAGGCCGACGTCGCCGCGCTGCTGGCCGACGAGGGCCGCCACTGATGGAGGACCCCCTCCTCCCCACCTCTCGCTCCGCTGGATGCGGGACCCGGGAGGGGGCCGCTCCGGTCGTGACACAGCCCGGCTCCGCGCCGCTGACGCCGGCCGTCTGGCCGGAGAACCCGGTGCTGGTCGAGGTGTGGCGGTCGGGGTTCCTGGAGTCGGTGCACCGCGGGGCGGCGGTCGTCGTCGGCGCCGACGGCGAGGTGCTGTGGGCGGCCGGGGACGTCGACCGGCCGATCCTGCCGCGCTCGGCGAACAAGCCGGTGCAGGCCACCGCGATGCTGGCCGCGGGCTGGGCGCCCCGGTCGGAGGAGGAGCTCGCCATCGGCGCCGGCTCGCACTCCGGGGAGGACGCGCACCGCGAGCTCGCCGCGGCGGTGCTGGCCGCCGCCGGGCTGGGCCCCGACGACCTCGGCTGCCCGCCGGCGCTCCCGCAGCACGAGCCCACCCGCGCCGGATGGCTGGCGAGCGGGCGGGCGCCGGAACGCCTGGCGATGAACTGCTCCGGCAAGCACGCGGCGATGCTCGCCGCCTGCGTGGCGGCCGGCTGGCCGACCGAGGGGTACCTCGACCGCGAGCACCCCCTGCAGCAGGCGATCGAGGCGCGGCTGGGCGCGGCCGCCGGGACCCCGGTGACCGCGGTCGTGGTCGACGGGTGCGGGGCGCCCCAGCACGCGCTGCCCCTCACCGGCCTGGCCCGGGGGGTGTCGTCGCTGGTCGAGGCGTCGCCGGGCAGCCGCGAGCGTGCCGTGGCCGACGCCATGCGGGCGCACCCGTGGTTCGTGGCGGGCACCGGGCGGGAGGACACCGATCTCATGCGCGCCGTCGACGGCCTGCTGGTCAAGGGCGGGGCGGACGGCGTGCACGTGGCCGCGCTGCCCGGGCGCGGAGCGGTGGCGCTGAAGCTGGACGACGGCGGCGAGCGGGGCCGCACGCCCGCCCTGTGCGCGGGCCTGCGGCGGCTCGGCGTCCCTGCGGAGCTGCTGGCCCCGTGGTCGCTGGTGCCCGTGTCCGGTGGGGACGACGTGGTCGGTGAGGTGCGCTCGGCCACGGTGGCGGAGGGTTGAGCCGAACCGCCGGGGTGTGAGGCGGCTCACGTCCGGGTGCTAGCTCCACCGCTTGCAGGAGCTAGCACCCGCGGTTAGCGTCGGAGGCGTGCAGAAGCCCGGCGAGTTCGTCCGCGAGCAGGTGACCACCGTCCGCGAGAAGGTGGACCAGCTCGCAGGCAGCGTCGCGGAGACGGTGGCCGCCGAGCGGTCCAAGGTCTCGGCGACCAGCTCGCAGGTGGGTGACTACATCCGGGAGCAGCGCAACGCCGCGCGGGTGTCCCTGCGAGAGCTCGCCCGCAGCGCCGGGGTGAGCAACCCGTACCTGTCCCAGGTCGAGCGGGGCCTGCGCAAGCCGTCGGCGGAGATCCTCGCGGCCATCGCCAAGGGCCTGCAGATCTCGGCCGAGACGCTCTACGAGCAGGCCGGGATCCTCGACCGGCGGGCCGGCAACCCCGACACCGTGGCGGCGATCCGCAACGACGAGTCGCTCTCCGAGCGGCACAAGGCGGTCCTGCTCGAGCTCTACGAGACCTACGTCCGCGAGCACGCCGCGACCGCACCCGCTGCACCGACCACAGCTCCGCGCCCCACCCCCGTCCCGAGTTCCTCCAAGGAGTCCGCATGAGCACCGCCGAGACCCTCAAGAAGGTCGGCGAGACCGTCGCCGTCCAGAACAAGACCGTCCTGCTGGCCGCCGTCGGCGCCGGTGACCTCGCCGTCGAGCGCGCCCGCGCCGTCGTCGGCACGCTGCGCTCGCGCGCCGAGGCCCTGCCCGGCGAGGCCCAGGTCCAGGCCGACCTGGCGGCCAAGGAGGCCCGCGCCCGCGTCGAGGAGGCCGCCGGCCGCGCCCGCAGCGCCGCCCAGTCCGCCCGCACCTCGGCCCAGCACGTGGCCGCCGCCGTCCGCCCGGAGTCGGTCAAGACCACGGTGACCGGCCTGGTCAGCACCGCCCGCACCCAGACCGTCGCCACCCTCGAGACCCTCGCCGTCCGCGGCGGCGAGGTCGTCGAGGAGCTGCGCCGTCAGCCGGCCTTCCGCAAGGTCGTCTTCCGCGCCGAGCGGGCCGTGGACGCCGTCGAGGACCGCCTCGAGGAGGTCCTCGAGGAGACCGCCGAGACCGTCGCCGAGGCCTCCAACGAGGTCACCTCCGTGGCGCAGAAGGCCGCGGCGAAGACCGCCAAGGTCGTCGACGCCGCCGAGGAGAAGACGGCGCAGGCCGCCGACAGCGCCAAGGCCACCATCGCCGAGGCCGACGCCCCCAAGGCTCCGGCCAAGAAGAGCTCGGCCGCACGCAAGAGCACCCCGGCCAAGGCCTCCGCGCGGGTCTCCCGCGCTCGCACCGCCAAGCCGGCCGACCCGACCGCCGTGCCGGCCAAGAGCGACGCCTGACACACCGCACCACCGTCCAGGGCCCCGGAGCGCACCGCGCTCCGGGGCCCTGTGCCGTCCCGTGACCGGTGGTCGCCGGCCCCCCTGATGGGGTGGCGGCGTGCCTGAGAACACCGCGAGTGCCCCGGACGGCGGCCCTGCGGCGGGTACCCTCCGGACATGCTGTCCTTCGACGGGGTCATCTACCTGGGGCTGTACTACGGAGCCCTGGCGCTGACCGCGTACGCGCTCGTCGACGCGCTGATCCGGCCGGCCGCTGGCTACGTCGCCGCTGGCAAGCTGACGAAGCCCGCCTGGGCCGCGATCACCGGCCTCGCCGTCCTCGTCGTGTTCTGGCAGGGCCCGATGAGCTTCCTCGGGCTGCCGGCCATCATCGCGGCGATCGTCTACCTGGTCGACGTCCGGCCCGCGGTGCGCGGGCTGCGCCGGGGCGGCAGCAGCTGGTGACCGTCAGCCCCGGTCCGCGGGCATGACGATCCACAGCACCAGGTAGGCGATGAACTGCGGGCCGGGCAGGATGCACGACAGCACGAACGCCAGGCGCAGCCCGGTGGTCGACAGTCCGTAGCGCCGGGCGATCCCCGAGCAGACACCGGCGATCACCTTGTGCTGGGTGTCGCGGCGGAGCGGTGGGCGGACGGGCGAGGTCATGCGCCCGACCCTACGGTTCGAGCGTGCTCCTGCGGGCGGTCCTCGGCGACATCACGCAGGCCGACGTCGACGTCGTCGTCAACGCGGCCAATCCCGGTCTGCTCGGCGGGGGTGGGGTGGACGGCGCGATCCACGCGGCGGGCGGTCCGGACGTCCTCGCGGAGTGCCGGGCCCTGAAGGCCGGCCTGCCCGGCGGCCGGCTGCCCCGCGGCTCCGCCGTGGCGACGACGGCCGGCCGGCTGCCCGCCCGCTGGGTGGTGCACACCGCCGGGCCGATCTGGTCGGCCACCCGGGACCTGTCGGCGGTCCTGCGCTCCTGCTACACCGAGAGCCTGCGGGTCGCCGACGGCCTGGGCGCGCGCTCGGTGGCCTTCCCCGCGATCTCGGCCGGCGTCTACGGCTGGCCGCTGGAGGACGCCGCCGTCCAGGCGGTCGCCGGGGTGCGTGCCGCCGAGGTGGAGCACGTGCAGGAGGTGCGCTTCGTGCTGTTCGGCGACGCCGCGCTGGCGGCGTTCGAGGCCGCGCTCAGCGGCTGAAGACGCCCTCCGGGGGCTCGGGCGAGGCGACGGCGTCGGCGTCGTGCACCGGCTGGACCTTCCCGGCGAACCGGTCGAGGTCGGCGCCCTCCACCACCCGGCTGGGCATGGGGTCCCCGGCGCAGCGGCGCACCAGGGCCGCGATCGGCAGCTCGGCGTCCGAGGCGACCGCCACGAGGTTGCCGAAGCGGCGGCCGCGCAGCGTGCCGGGCTCGGCCAGCAGGCACACGTGCGCGAACACCGCGCGCAGCGTGGCGGTCTGGGCGCGGGCGAAGCGCAGCGGCGGCCCGTCGGCGACGTTGGCCGCGTACACCCCGCCGGGGCGCAGCACCCGCCGCGCCTGCTCGGCGTACTCGACGCTGGTCAGGTGCGCGGGCGTCCGGGCGCCGGCGAAGACGTCGCTGACCACCACGTCGGCGCTCCGGGCCGGCAGCGCCTCCAGGCCGGCGCGCGCGTCCGCGGCGCGGACCCGGATGCGTGCGCCGCGGGGGAGCGGGAGGTGGGCGCGCACCAGGTCGGTGAGCTGCTGGTCGATCTCCACGACCCGCTGCCGCGAGCCGGGGCGGGTGACCGCGACGTAGCGGGGGAGGGTCAGCGCCCCGCCGCCCAGGTGGACGACGTCGATCGGCGCCCCCTCCTCGCCGGCGAGGTCGAGCACGTGGCCCATGCGGCGGACGTACTCGAACTCCAGGTGCGACGGGTCCTCGAGGTCGACGTGCGACTGCGGCGTCCCGTCGACCATGAGCACCCAGGAGCCGTCGCGGTCGGCGTCGCCGAGCAGCTCGGCGGTGCCGCCGTCGACGGGCGTGGGGCCCGGGGGGACGACCTCCGGAACGGGACGACGGCTCATCGGCCGCGCAGCAGGGCCTCGGCGGCGGGCTCCCCGTCGACGGTGACGTCGGCCGGGCGGCCCCACAGCCGGCGGAGCAGGGAGGCGGCGGGCGCCTCCAGCCGGGCGTCGGCGGGGCCGTCGTCGTCGCGCACCTCGACGACGCCGTCGGTGAGGCGGACCAGCCACGTGCGGCCGGTGTCGGTGCTGTGCACGGCGACGCTCGCGGTGGCGGTGGCCAGCGGCTCGGTGTGCGCCCAGCGGGGGACGACGACCCGCAGCAGCTCGTCGACGCCGTCCTCGGCCAGGTCGGGGTCGACGGCGGTGAGCGGAACGCCGGCGGCGCCCTCGAGGTCCATCCGGTGGACCACGAGCTCGTGCGCCTGCCGGCGGGCCCAGGAGGCGGCGGTCTTCTCCGCGGCGGGGCTCATGTGCCAGCACGGGGAGTCCGGGGGCGTGTCGCGCAGGGCGTGCAGCAGGCCGGTCAGGCCGGCGGCGTACCAGTCGACCAGCCCGTCCTCCGGCGGGACCGGCGGCGGGGCGGGCCGGTCGGCGGTGCCGGCGCGCACGATCGCGGTGGCCCACCGGTGCACGGCGCCGAGGTGGCCGACGAGGTCGCGGACGGTCCAGGCGGGCACCCACGGCACCGGGGTGCTCCAGTCTGCCGCCGTGAGCCCGGCGTCGACCTCCTGCACCAGGACGCCGAACCGCTCGCCCTCCTCGACGACGGCCTCGATGCAGCGCTGTCGCAGGGGTTCACCGACCAGGGACGTCACGCTCCCATCGTGCCCGAGCCCGGCGAGACCGCCGATCTCGCGTGGTGGCGGGGGCGCATCGCCACGAGATCGCCGATCTCGCGTGGTGGGCCGGGCTCAGGTGGGGGCGACGGCCGACCAGCGCACGGTCACCTCGCCGTGCCGCCACCGCCGCGAGGAGCCGACGAACGGCCAGCCCTGGTCGGCCAGGGACTGGACGGCGGCGGTCCAGCGCTGGCGCGGGCCGAAGGTGGACAGCCCGGCGGCGGCGGCCCAGGCGGCGTCGAACGCGCGCAGGAACTCGTGCACCGGCTGGCCCGGCACGTTGTGGTGGATCAGCGCCTTGGGCAGCCGTTCGGCGAGGTCGGAGGGCTCGTCGAGGTCCGACACCCGCGCCGACAGCGTGAGGGTGAGCGGCCCGTCGGCGTCCAGGGCCACCCACGCCGCCCGCCGTCCCCACTCGTCGCAGGTGCCCTCCACGAGCAGCCCGCCCGGGCCGAGGGCGGCGCACATGGTCTCCCAGGCGCGGCCCGCGGACTCCTCGTCGTACTGGCGCAGC
Organism: Geodermatophilus sp. SYSU D01186; assembly: GCF_054050215.1. NCBI lineage: Bacteria > Bacillati > Actinomycetota > Actinomycetes > Geodermatophilales > Geodermatophilaceae > Geodermatophilus > Geodermatophilus sp. SYSU D01186. Next base: position 60,607 of record NZ_JBJGYW010000001.1, read on the forward strand.
ACGTTGAACGCCCGCACCAGCACCGGGTGCAGCCCGGCCAGCTCGAACCCGCCCACGCGGAAGTCCACCCGCGGCGGGTCGCGGTCGTCGGCGACGGCGGCCACCCGCGCGGGGTCGATCTCCAGGCCGACGACCTCCAGGCCGTGGACCTCCGGACCCAGCCGGTCGGCCATCTCCAGCGTGGTCACCGCCGAGGAGCCGTAGCCCAGGTCGACGACGAGCGGCCGGGCGGCGTCGCGCAGCCGGGGGACCTGGGTGGCCAGCAGCCAGCGGTCGATGCGGCGCAGCCGGTTGGCGTTCGTGGTGCCCCGCGTCGGCAGGCCCAGTGCCCGCGCGCGGCCCGCCGCCAGGCGGGGGTTGGCCTTCTTCGGGGTGAGGACGGCCCGGCGCTTGTGGTCCCCGCCTCCCGCCTCGCTCACCGGTCCAGAGCGTAGACCCGGTTAGCGTGGAGCCGTGCACGTCCGACGGAACGCCCCCCTCGCGGAGCTGACGACGCTGGCGGTGGGAGGTCCCGCCGAGCGGCTCCTCGAGGTCACCGACGCCGGTGAGCTGGTCGCCGCCGTCCGCGACGCCGACGAGGCCGGCCGGCCGCTGCTGGTGCTCGGCGGCGGCTCCAACCTGATCGCCCCCGACGACGGCTGGCCCGGGGACGTCGTCGCCGTCCGCAGCCGCGGGGTGCAGCGCAGCGGCGGGCAGCTGGTGGTCCAGGCCGGCGAGCCGTGGGACGACCTCGTCGCCGCCACCGTCGAGCAGGGCCTGGCCGGCATGGAGGCGATGTCGGGCATCCCCGGCTCGACCGGCGCCACCCCGGTGCAGAACGTCGGCGCCTACGGCCAGGAGGTGGCGCAGGTCCTCACCTCGGTGCGGGTGTACGACCGGGCGGAGAAGGCCGAGCGGGTGCTCACCCCGGCCGAGTGCGGGTTCGGCTACCGCGACAGCCGGCTCAAGCGCGAGCCCGGCCGGTTCGTCGTCCTGGAGGTCGGCTTCGCGCTGGAGCCCGGGGCGCTGTCCCGGCCGGTCGGCTACGCCGAGCTGGCCCGCCGGCTGGGCGTCGAGCTCGGGGAGCGGGCGCCGCTGGCCGACGTCCGCGCCGCGGTGCTGGAGCTGCGCCGCGGCAAGGGCATGGTCTGGGACCCGGCCGACCCCGACAGCCGCAGCGCCGGCTCCTTCTTCACCAACCCGATCGTGCCCGCCGCGCAGTCGGTCGAGGGCTGCCCGAGCTGGCCGGCCGGCGACGGGCGGGTCAAGCTCAGCGCCGCCTGGCTGGTGCAGCACGCCGGGTTCGGCCGCGGCACCCGCGAGGGCCGCGTCGGGACGTCGTCCCGCCACAGCCTGGCCCTGACGACGGCCGACGGCGCCACCGCGGCCGAGCTGCTGGCCTTCGCCGACAAGGTGGTGACCACCGTGCGGGAGCGCTTCGGCGTCACCCTGGAGCGCGAGCCGACCGCCGTCCGGCCCTGATGCCGGCCACGGACGCGCGGTTCCGAGTGGCGGTCCGGGAACCCTGCCGGGTGAGCAACTCCGGGGACCATGCGCTCTGAGCGGCCGGGCGACCCGCACCGTCCCCGGAGTTGCTGCAGTATCCGGCCGGGGGCGTCAGCTCAGGACTCGCGGTGCACCTTGTGCTGGGCGGCCTGGGCGCGGGGGCGGACGACGAGCAGGTCCACGTTGACGTGGTGCGGGCGGGTGAGGGTCCAGGCGATGCAGTCGGCGACGTCCTCGGCGACCAGCGGCGCGCGCACCCCGCGGTAGACCGCCTCCGCCTTCTCCTGGTCGCCCACCCGGTTGAGGGTGAACTCGTCGGTCTTCACCATCCCGGGTGCGATCTCGACCACACGCACCGGCTGGTCGAACAGCTCCAGCCGCAGGGTCTCGGCCAGGGTGTGCACCGCGTGCTTGGCCGCCGTGTACGACGCCCCGCCCTCGTAGCTGATCAGGCCCGCGGTGGAGCCGACGAACAGCAGGTCGCCCGCGCCGGAGGCGATGAGCGCGGGCAGCAGCGCCTTCGTCAGCCGGACGGTGCCCAGCACGTTGACCTCGTAGGTGCGGGCCCAGGAGTCCAGGTCGGCCTCGGCCACCGGGGCGGCGTCGAAGGCCCCACCTGCGTTGTTGACCAGCACGTCCACCCGGTCCAGCGCGCCGGTGAACTCCGCGACCGAGGCGGGGTCGGTGAGGTCCAGGGGCAGCGCCCGGGCGCCGATCTCCTCGGCCAGTGCGGTCAGCCGGTCCATGCGCCGGGCACCGAGGACGAGGTCGAACCCCTCCGCCGCGAGACGCCGCGCGGTGGCCGCGCCGATGCCGCTGGAGGCGCCGGTGACGACGGCGGTACGGCCCTGACCGGGCAGGACGGCGGGACCGGAGGGAGACTGGGGTGAGGGGCCGGGCATGAACCCCATCCTGGCGCTGTTGCAGGATGGAGAGTCGAGCGGGTGCCGTCCGGTGCCCACAGCCGAGGCGGGAGGTCGGACGTGGCCGCTCGCCGACGTCCCCGGTCGGCCGTGCCCCGGCGCGTGGCGACGCTCTCGGTGCACACCAGCCCGCTGGACCAGCCCGGCGCCGGTGACGCCGGCGGCATGAACGTCTACATCGTCGAGGTCTCCCGCCGGCTGGCCGCCCGCGGCATCGAGGTCGACGTCTTCACCCGCGCCACCTCCAGCGACCTGCCGCCGGTGGTCGAGATGAGCCCGGGCGTCACCGTGCGGCACGTGAGCGCCGGTCCGTTCGAGGGCCTGGGCAAGGAGGACCTGCCCGGGCAGCTGTGCGCCTTCACCGCCGCGGTGCTGCGTGAGGAGGCCCAGCACGAGCCCGGCCACTACGACGTCGTCCACTCGCACTACTGGCTGTCCGGCCAGGTGGGGTGGCTGGCCCGCGACCGGTGGAGCGTCCCGCTCATCCACACCGCCCACACCCTGGCCAAGGTGAAGAACGCCGCGCTCGCCGCCGGCGATCGGCCCGAGCCGCAGGGCCGGGTGATCGGTGAGGAGCAGGTGGTCGCCGAGGCCGACCGGCTGATCGCCAACACCGACGACGAGGCCCACCAGCTGGTCGACCACTACGCCGCCGACCCGCGCCGCACCCTCGTCGTCCCGCCCGGCGTCGACCTCGACCGGTTCACCCCCGGCGACCGGACGGCGGCCCGCCGCGGGCTGGGCATCGCCGACGACGCCGTGGTGCTGCTGTTCGTGGGGCGCATCCAGCCGCTCAAGGCGCCCGACCTCCTGCTGGAGGCCGCCGCGCGGATGCTGGCCGACGACCCCGCGCTGCGCGACCGGCTGCAGGTGCACGTCATCGGCGCACCCAGCGGCTCCGGTCTGGAGGCGCCCCGCCAGCTCGAGCAGCTGGCCGCGCAGCTGGGCATCGCCGACCTGGTCCGCCTCCTGCCGCCCCAGCACGCCGAGCGGCTGGCCGAGCACTACCGGGCCGCCGACGTCGCCGTCGTCCCCAGCCACAACGAGTCCTTCGGGCTGGTGGCGCTGGAGGCGCAGGCCTGCGGCACTCCGGTGGTCGCCGCCGCGGTCGGCGGCCTGCGGACGGCGGTCCGCGACGGGGTCTCCGGGGTGCTCGTCGAGGGCCGTGACCCGGCCGACTACGCCGCCGCCATCCGGTCGGTCCTGGGCCGCCGCGAGCTGCTGTCGGCCGGTGCCCGCCGGCACGCCGGCGCCTTCTCCTGGGAGCGCACGGTGGACTCCCTGGTGGCGGCCTACACCGCCGCGGCCGAGGAGATGGCGGTCGCCGCGCGGCAGGTGGCGTCCGGCCCGGTGCTGCGCGCGGCCCGCGGTCTGGGGGCGGTGCGCGGCTTCGGCGCCCAGGTGGCCCGGTGAGCGGTGCAGGGGACGTCGCCGCGCTGGACGCGGTGATCGGGCGGACGCTGCAGGACGCCGAACTGGTCCACGAACACCCCGCACCGGGCCGCTGGCTGGTGGACCTCCCCGGCACCAAGAAGCTCAAGACCGTCTGCGGACTGATCGTCGGCGAGCACGCGCTGCGGGTGGAGGCGTTCGTCTGCCGCCAGCCCGACGAGAACCGCGAGCAGCTGTGGACCTACCTGCTGCAGCACAACGCCCGCATGTACGGCGTCGCCTACTCCGTCGACAGCGTCGGCGACGTCTACCTCACCGGCCGGCTGCCGCACGCGGCGGTGACCCCGGAGGAGCTCGACCGCATCCTCGGCGCGGTGCTCAGCTACGCCGACGACCACTTCAACACCATGTTGGAGATCGGCTTCGGCACCTCGATCCGCCGCGAGTGGGAGTGGCGGGTCAAGCGCGGGGAGTCCCTGCGCAACCTGGAGGCGTTCGCGGACTTCGCCGACCCGCAGCGACGGTCGCGTCCCGCGGCCGGCGCGGACACCGGAGCGTGACGGCGACCGACCGCACGGCGGTCCCGGCCGCGGACGACCGGCCCGGCTACGCGCGCCGCTGGTGGGTGCTGGCGACCATGACGGTCTGCCTGCTCGTGGTGATCATGGGCAACACGACGCTCAACGTCGCGATCCCCACCCTGCAGCGCGAGCTCGGCGCCACCCAGGGGCAGCTGCAGTGGGCGATCGACGCCTACATCCTGGTCTTCGCCGGCCTGCTGTTCTCCTGGGGCGTCCTCGGTGACCGGATCGGCCGCCGGACGGTGCTGCTGCTCGGGCTGTCGATCTACACCGCCGGCTCGCTGCTGGGCGCCTTCAGCGACAGCCCGGTCGAGCTGATCGTCTGGCGCGCGGTCATGGGCATCGGCGGGGCGGCGGTGCAGCCGGCCACCCTCGCCGTCATCACCAACGTCTTCCCGCCCGGCGAGCGCGGCCGCGCCATCGGCATCTGGGCAGGGGCGGCGGGCCTGGCGGTGGCCGGTGGCCCGCTGGCCAGCGGCGCGGTCCTGGAGCACTTCTGGTGGGGCGCGATCTTCCTCATCGCCGTCCCGGTCGCCGTCCTCGGGATCATCGCCACGCTGCTCGTCGTCCCGGAGTCGCGCGACCCGTCGCCGGGCCGGCTGGACGTCCCCGGCGTCCTGCTGTCGATCGCGGCGCTCGTCGGCCTGGTCTACGGGATCATCCACGGCGGCTCGGGTGCCGGCTGGACGTCGCCCGGCGTGCTCGTGCCGCTGCTGGGCGGCCTCGCGCTGCTCGTCGTCTTCGTGCTGCTGCAGCGACGCTCCACCCACCCGGCGCTGGACGTCTCGCTGTTCCGCAACCCGGCGTTCTCCGCCGCCGCCGCCGCGCTGGGCCTGAACTTCTTCGCCCTCATGGGCGCGACGTTCTACCTCGTCTACTACCTGCAGGGCGTGCGCGGCTACGGGCCGCTGGCCAGCGGTGCCGCGCTGATCCCCATGGCGCTGGGCATGGCGGTCATGGCGCCGGTGACCTCGCGGATCGCGGAGCGGCTCGGCGCCAAGCTCGTCGTCGCCGGCGGCTTCGCCCTGATCACGACCGCCGTCCTGGGGTTCCAGCTGCTCGACGGCGACTCGCCGCTGTGGCTGCTGCTGGTCGTCCTCTCGGTGCAGGGCCTCGGCATGGGCGCGGTGATGGCGCCCACGACCGAGTCGATCATGTCCGTCGTCCCGCGGCACAAGGCCGGGGCGGGCGCGGCGGTGAACAACTCCGTGCGCCAGGTGGGCGGCGCCCTGGGCGTGGCCATCCTCGGCTCGCTGCTGGCGGCGTCCTACGCCGCGAACCTCGGGGACGCCGTCGACGCGCTGCCCGCCGGCGCCCGGGCGGAGGCCAGCACCTCGCTGGTGGCCACCCTGGAGGCGGTCGAGGGCGCCCGCGCGACGGGGGACGCCGAGGTCGCGGCGGCCGCGGCCGGCGTCGTCGACCCCGCCCAGGCCGCCTTCGTCTCGGCCATGCACCTCACCGCGGTGGGCACGGCGGCGGCCACCCTGGTCGCCGCCGTCGTCGTCCTCGCCTGGCTGCCCGGCCGCCGGCGGGCGGCTCAGGACGCGGTGCCGGCCCACCAGTAGGTCGTCGAGCCGCGCGGCCGGTCGTCGCGGAAGCGGCGCATCGCCTCGGCCACCTCCGGCTCCCGCTCCACCGGCAGGCACAGCCGGCGCCGGGTGAAGGCCAGGACGACGTCGGCGGGCGCGTCCTGCCAGGGGTCCGGCCGGGACTCGGTGGCCGACTCCGCCGCGACGCCGAGCTCCGCCAGCACCTCTCCGAACAGCGCCGCGCTCGGGCCGGTGGGCCGGTCCTGACCGTGGAAGTGCCGCCACAGCGGCCCCATCGACGTCCAGGGGTGCACGTCGCCGAGCTCCAGCACCACCCGCCGGCGGGCGTGGCCGGTCAGCGCGGCCACGAACTCCTCGATGTCGGGCACGTTGTAGACGACGTCCGCGGCGACGACGACGTCGGCCACCGGCACCTCCCCGGCGACGTCGGGCCACGTGCCGCACCAGGTCCGCACCGGGGTGGCTCCGGCCGCCGCGCGGTAGCGGTCGAGCATCTCGGGGGAGGAGTCCACGGCGAGCAGCTCCGCGGCGCCCACGGGGATGCTGGCCCGGCCACCGCCGCAGCCGACGTCCAGCACGCTGGCCGGCGCGACCTCCCGGACGACGTCGACGGTGCGGCCGGGCCGGCGGTCGCTGCCGAACAGGCCGGGCGGGAAGCCGTAGGGCGACTCGGGGGCCGCGGCGAGGATCGCCGGGTCGATGGCCCACGCGGCCAGCTCCTCACGCCAACGCTGCACTGCGCTCATGCCGTGATCCTGCCCGGACCGGTCCCCGCGGCCGTTCTCAGCCGTTAGCGTGGCGACGGTGCAGGACGGGCCCGCGCAGCAGCGCTTCGTCCGCGCCCTCGTGGGCGTGGTGGCCGCCTCCGCGCTGGCCTACCCGATGCTGCTGTGCGCGGTGCAGCTGGCCCTGGCCCAGCTGGTCGTCGTCGACGTCCCCGCGGTCGTGCTGTGGCTGGCCGTCGCGGTGACCTGCAGCGTCGCCGTGGTGGCAGCCCTGCGCTGGGGTGCCTCGCGCCCGGTGCGCAGCCCGTGGCTGCTGGCCGGCCTGCTGCCGCCGGGGGTCTTCGAGCTGTGGGTGGTGTGGCCGCTGCTCACCACCTGAGCCACGACCCCCGGACGTCGGGCAGGATGGCCGTGTGACGAGGACACCCCCCGGGACGCTGGTGCTGCTCCGCCACGGCGAGAGCGAGTGGAACAAGGCCAACCTGTTCACCGGCTGGGTGGACGTGCCGCTGTCGGAGAAGGGCCGCGTCGAGGCCGCCCGCGGCGGGGAGCTGCTGGCCGAGCACGACCTCCTGCCGGAGGTCGCGCACACGTCCGTGCTCAAGCGGGCCATCACCACCGCCGAGCTGGCGCTGGCCGCGGCCGACCGGCAGTGGATCCCGGTCAAGCGCTCGTGGCGGCTCAACGAGCGGCACTACGGCGCGCTGCAGGGCAAGGACAAGGCCGCCACCCTCGCCGAGTACGGCGAGGAGCAGTTCACCGTGTGGCGCCGCTCGTACAGCACCCCGCCGCCGCCCATCGAGTCGGGCAGCGAGTACGCCCAGGACGGCGACCCGCGCTACGCGATGCTGCCGCCGGAGGTGCGCCCGGCCACCGAGTGCCTGGCCGACGTCGTCGTCCGGATGCTGCCGTACTGGTACGACGCGATCGTCCCGGACCTGCGGGCCGGGCTCACCGTGCTCGTCGCGGCGCACGGCAACAGCCTGCGGGCGCTGGTGAAGCACCTGGACGGGATGGGGGAGGACGAGGTCGTCGGCCTCAACATCCCCACCGGGGTCCCGCTGCGCTACGACCTGGACGACGAGCTGCGCCCGGTCAAGCCCGGTGGCGAGTACCTCGACCCGGAGGCGGCGGCCGCCGCGATCGAGGCGGTCAAGAACCAGGGCAAGAAGTAGGACCATGACACGGCAGCGGCCCCCTCTCCCGACGCGAGAGGGGGCCGCTGCCGTGTCCCCCGGGCTCAGCCCGCGGCGCTGATCCGCCGCTCGCCGGTGACGAGGTAGACCACGCGGCGGGCGACGCTCACCGCGTGGTCGGCGAAGCGCTCGTAGTAGCGGCCCAGCAGGGTGATGTCGATGGCGGTCTCGACGCCGTGCGGCCAGTCGTCGGAGAGCACCTCGCGGAACAGCTCCCGGTGCAGGCGGTCCATCACGTCGTCGTCGTCCTCGAGCTCGAGCGCGGCCTCGACGTCCTGCTTCGCGATGACGGTGCCGGCCTTGGCGACCAGGCTCTCGGCGACGTGTCCGGCCTGCAGGAACACCGGCCGCACCTCCTGGGGCACCGCCGACTCGGGGAAGCGCATCCGCGCGACCTTGGCGATGTGCTCGGCGAGGTCGCCCATGCGCTCGAAGTCGCTGGCGATGCGCATGGCGGTGATCACCGTGCGCAGCTCGGTGGCCACCGGCGCCTGGCGGGCCAGCAGCGTGAAGCAGCGCTGCTCGATGCTCTCCCGGGTGTTGTCGAGCGCGTCGTCGGCAGCGATGACCAGGTCGGCGAGGGTGACGTCGGCGTCGAGCAGGGCGGTGGTCGCCTTGGCCAGCTGTGAGCCCACCGAGTTGGCCATGTCCACCAGGCAGCCCCGGATGTCGTCGAGCTCCTCGCGGTAGTTGTCGCGCACCGTCGTCCTCCTCGCCGGCCGGTGAGGGCCGTGTCCGCAGCGCCGGGCCGGCGTCTGCTCGCAGCCCTGGCGCGTCCGGGATCGAGAGTAGGTCGGGATGGGGACCCCATCCGGCCTCCGGGGTGAACGGGTGGGCACGGGAACGTGAACATCGCCGGTACGGCTCCGCGCCGCCACTCCGACGGGGGATGACCGGAGGTCCGGGCCGCCTAGCATCGGCTGTGGGAGCGGGCTCGCGAGCGGTGCGGCCGCACGCGGCGGCGAGGAGGAAACGTGAGTCCCACGGTCGCCCTCGTGGTCGGCCTCGTCATCGGTGGCGCCCTGGTCGCCACCGTCCTGCTGCGCTACAACCGCGCCGACCTCGACCGCTCGCCGCCGCCGCCGGCACCGCCGCTGTCGGAGACCATCCTGGCCCGCCGGCTGGTCGACCTCATGGACCCGGCGGTCGTGTTCCTCGACGCCGACGACGTCGTCCTGCTGGCCAACCCGCCGGCCCGCGCCCTGGGCATCGTCCGCGACACCCGGCTGCTGGTGCCCGAGCTGCTGGTGCTGGCCAACGAGGTCCGGACCGGCAGCCGCCGCCGGATCGAGGTGGACCTGCCCGGCGAGCTGGTCGGCGGCGGCCCGCGGCAGGTGGGGGTGCACGGCATCCGCCTGGAGACCGGCGCCCTGCCGGGGCCGGTGGCCCTCGTGCTGATGGACGTCACCGAGGCGCGGCGGGTGGAGGCGGTCCGGCGGGACTTCGTCGCCAACGTCGGCCACGAGCTGAAGACGCCGGTCGGCGCGCTGCGGCTGCTGGCCGAGGCCGTGGAGGACGCCGCGGACGACCCCGACACCGTGCGCCGGTTCTCCGCCCGCATGACCCACGAGGCCGAGCGGCTGTCCCGGCTGGTCCGGGAGCTCATCGACCTGTCCCGGCTGCAGGGCGGCGAGCCGCTGCCCGAGCTGGAGCCGGTGGAGGTCGACCGGGTCGTCGCCGAGGCGGTGGACCGCACGGGCCTCGCGGCGTCGGCCAAGCAGATCACCATCGCCTCCGGCGGTCAGCACGGCCTGGTGGTCCGCGGCGTCGAGGCGCAGCTGGCCACCGCGGTGACCAACCTGCTGGCCAACGCCGTCGCCTACAGCCCGGAGGGCACCCGCATCGCGGTCGGCGCTCGCGGCCGGTCCGGCTTCGCGGAGATCACCGTGACCGACAGCGGCATCGGCATCCCGAGGGAGGACCGGTCGCGGGTCTTCGAGCGCTTCTACCGCGTCGACCAGTCGCGGGCCTCGGCCACCGGTGGCACCGGCCTCGGGCTGGCCATCGTCAAGCACGTGGCCAGCAACCACGGCGGCTCGGTCAGCGTGTGGAGCGAGGAGGGGCTCGGCTCGACGTTCACGCTCCGGATCCCGCTCGCGCGGCCCACGGGCCCCGAGCCGGCCGCCGCCCCCGCCGGCCCCAGGTCCTCCCGCACCGGCGACGCGGTCGCCGGCCCCCAGCCCACCGGCGGCACCGTCGCCGGTCCCGATGCCGGCGACGTGGTCGCCGGTGACGCCCCGAAGGGACGGTCATGACGCGAGTGCTCGTGGTGGAGGACGAGGAGTCCTTCTCCGACGCGCTGTCCTACATGCTGCGGCGGGAGGGCTACGACGCCGTCGTCGCCCCCACCGGGCCGGAGGCGCTGGCGGAGTTCGACCGCGGCGGCGCGGACATCGTGTTGCTCGACCTCATGCTCCCCGGCCTGCCCGGCACCGAGGTGTGCCGCTTGCTGCGGGCGCGCAGCAGCGTGCCGATCATCATGCTCACCGCCAAGGACTCCGAGGTCGACAAGGTCGTGGGCCTGGAACTCGGCGCCGACGACTACGTCACCAAGCCGTACTCCGCCCGCGAGCTGGTCGCCCGGATCCGGGCCGTGCTGCGCCGCCACGGCGACGCCGACCCCCCCGTCGACGGCGCCCTGGAGGCCGGTCCGGTCCGCATGGACGTCGAGCGGCACGTCGTCTCCGTGGACGGCGAACAGGTCGCGCTGCCGCTGAAGGAGTTCGACCTGCTGGAGCTGCTGCTGCGCAACGCGGGGCGCGTGCTCACCCGGGTCCAGCTCATCGACCGGGTGTGGGGCTCGGACTACGTGGGTGACACCAAGACCCTCGACGTCCACGTGAAGCGGCTGCGGGCCAAGATCGAGCCCGACCCCGCCAACCCCAAGTACCTGGTGACCGTCCGGGGCCTCGGCTACAAGTTCGAGGCCTGAGGCCTCGGCCGGGCGGGGCTCACTGGCCCCGCCCGGTCTCCTCCTGCAGCTCGTCGATCTTGCGCGAGGCGTCGGCCTTGGTGATGTCCTCGGGGACCTCCTCGCCGGCCTCGCGCGCGAGCGTGTTCAGGTAGCTCTTCTGCGCGCCGGTGGCCGGCTCGTCGCCGGTCACCCACTCCGACGGGTCCTTCTCCGTGCTGCGGTCGGGGTTCGCGGTGGATTCGCTCATGTGTTCGAGCGTAGGGCCACCCGTACCGGTCCGCAGGTCGAGCGGTCAGGTGCGGGCCAGCTCCCGGGCCGGGGTGGCCGGCGCACCGGCCCGCTCCTCGCGGACGGCGTCCCACCGGCGGCCGGTGCGGTAGACGTGCACCGTCCCGCAGGAGGGGCACTCGACGTGCATGGCGATGTGCGTCGGGTGGTTGACCACCGAGCGGATGCGCCGGTCCGCGACCAGCTCGTCGGTGGAGGTGACGGGGCAGGTAATCAGGAACATGGGACGAGCGTGCTCCCGGCCACACCGCCGGACGAGTGGCAGGACTGACCGCAATCGCAAGTTCTCTGCCATCATGGCGGCATGGCAGGAAGCGACCGTCCCCTCGTCGTGAGCACCGTCGTCGCCGACGGTCTCGTGGGCAGCTTCGGGCTCGGCGTCGCCGCCGAGGTGTTCGGCTACGACCGCCGCGAGATGGGCCTGCCCCGCTTCGACTTCGGCCTGGTCACCGAGCAGCCGGGCGTCGTCCGCACCGACACCGGCATCCCGATCACCGTCGAGCACGGCCTCGAGCGGCTGGCCGCCTCCGACATCGTGACGATCACCGCGTGGGAGCTGTTCAGCCGCGTGCCCACGCCGCAGCTGCTCGACGCCTTCCGCGCCGCGCACGCCAACGGCGCGCTGATCGTCAGCCAGTGCACCGGGGCGTTCGTGCTGGCCGCGGCCGGGCTGCTCGACGGGCAGCGGGCCACCACGCACTGGAAGTACGCCGGCGAGCTCGCCGCGCGCTACCCGGCGGTGCAGGTCGACCCGATGGTGCTCTACGTCGACAACGGCCAGATCATCACCGGGGCGGGCACCGCGGCCGGGGTGGACACCCTGCTGCACGTCGTCCGCCGGGAGTGGGGCGCGGCCGCGGCCAACGCGCTGGCCCGCGAGATGGTGGTCCCGCCGCACCGCGACGGCGGGCAGGCGCAGTTCATCGACGCCCCCGTCCCCGCGTGCGAGGACGACCTGCTCGGTGCCGTCCTGGAGTGGGCGTCGGCGCACCTCGCCGAGGAGATCAGCGTCGAGGTGCTGGCGCGGCGGGCACTGATGAGCCCGCGCAGCTTCGCCCGCCGCTTCAAGGCCACCACCGGCACCACCCCGCACGCCTGGCTGCTCGGCCAGCGGCTGGCCGCCGCGGAGGAGCTGCTGGAGAACAGCGACGCCCCGGTCGAGGAGATCGCCCGGCTGGTCGGCTTCGGCACCGCCGCGGGGCTGCGCGAGCAGTTCGGCCGCCGCCGGGGCGTCTCACCGCGGGCCTACCGGCAGACCTTCCGGGCCGCGGCCCTCGTGGGGGACGACGACCGCGCCGCCTGAGGACCCGTCTCCCCCGCCACTCGCGAGCTCCCGGCGGGCCCCTGCACGGGGCCGCACCCCACCCGAGGCGTGAGAGCGTCGCGTGCGCTCAGGCGCCGGGGATGGGGCGGGCGACGCCGACCAGCGAGTCCAGGCGGGTGGCGTTGGCGGGGGCCAGCGGGCTGCGGATCACCTCGGTGAGCGCGAACCCCGCCCGGGCCAGGAGCAGTGCGTGCGTGCGCGGGGTGAAGTGCCAGATGTGCTCGGTCGGCTTGAGCGTCCACCAACGGGTGCCCAGCAGCCGGGCCGGCAGGGACGAGTAGTACGGCGTGGAGAACAGGACGACGCCGTCGTCGGCCACCAGCGAGCGCGTCGTCCGCCAGAAGGCCAGCGGGTCGGGCACGTGCTCGACGGTGTCCCAGGCGCACACGACGTCGAACCCGGGGGTCAGCGGGGCGTCCTCGACCTGACCGCAGAACACGTCGAGCCCGAGGGTGTCGCGGGCGTGCGCCGCGCCGGTGCGGGAGAGCTCCACGCCTGCCGTGCGCCAGCCCGCGTCGCGCGCCGCGGCCAGGAACAGGCCGTAGCCCGCGCCGACCTCCAGCAGCCGGCCGCCGGTGGAGGCGCCGCCGTGCTCGCGCTCGATGAGCCGCAGCCGGCCCGCGGTCCAGGCGCGCTGCAGCAGCATGGCGGGGGAGAAGCGCCCGGCGTCGGCGCCGTCGTCGCCGGTGAGCGCGCTGCCGTAGACCCCGCCCTCGAAGTAGCCGGCGTCGTCGTAGAGCCGCTGCAGGGCCTCCGGGCGCAGCCGCGGGCTGATGAACACCAGCGCGCACTGCGGGCAGCGCACCACGCCGAACGGCGCGACGTCGTGGACCAGCGTGCCGGGCACTCCGCACAGACAGCAGACGACGTCCTCGGTGTCCTGCGCCGTCCACGTCGCCAGCTCACTCACCGGGTCAGCCTACGGAGCCCTCCGCCGGGCCCGGGGAGGCGGGAGCCGCCGCGCCGACGGGCGGGTCGGCCGCACCGGAGCCGCCCTCGGCGGCGGCCGGGTAGCGCAGCGCGAGCAGCGAGGCGACCCGCTCCCGGACCGCCGCCGACACCAGGCTGCCGTCCTCGCCGGGCGCGAGCAGCTCACCGGGGACGACGACGTAGCGGTCGGGCGCGGCGTCGGCCAGGGCCAGGAACGCCCGGCGCACCGCCTCCGGGTCGGCGCCGTCGGGTGCCGAGGTGACCGGGGCGTCCACGACCACGGTCAGGTCCGGCAGGAGCCCGCGGGTGGCCCACAGCGAGGTGCGGAAGATGCGGTCGCCGTCGAGCCCCTGCCCGGCGCCGTGGAAGGCGACGGAGGTGTCCACGTAGTGGGTGTTCACCACCACCTGGTTGCGCTCCAGGGCCGGCCGGATCACCGTCGCCACGTGCTGGGCGCGGTCGGCCGCCGCCAGCAGTGCCGCCGTGTGCGGGCCGACCGCGCGGTCGTCGTCGTCCGGGACGGGCTCGGTGGGCGGGAACCCGGTGCCGGTGCCCGGGCCCGGCGGGAACAGCACGCCGCGCACCTTGCGGCCCAGCTGGGTGTCGCTCGGCTCGGAGGTGACCAGCACCGGGCGGCCGTTCTCGCGCAGCACCGCGGCGAGGTCCCCGGCGTACCGGTGGGTGAGGTCGCGGTCGGCGCCCTCGACCACCACGAAGAGCCCGACGCTGCTGGCCGAGGCCGACAGCAGGTCCGACCGGCCCCACAGCAGCCGCAGCACGTCGCGGAACCGCGTGCGGGAGCGGCCGGGCGAGACCTGCCGGGTGGCGTACGCGCTCACCAGGAGCGCGATCAGGCCGCCGACCATCAGGGTGAGCCCGGGGCCGGTGGGGCTGAACACCAGGCCACCGAGGCGGACGTCGTGGCTGCCCAGCAGCCCCGCCAGACCCGGGCCGACCGCCACGGCCAGCAGCAGGACGATGCGGACCGAGGAGACGAGGAAGGCGTAGACGCGGCCGCGCAGCCGGTCCTCGACCTCGAAGCCGATCAGCGTGTAGCCGATGATCCAGCTGACGCCGGCGAACAGGCCGACCAGGAAGGCCACGCCGGTGGCCAGCACGAACTCCCGCAGCACCGACATCGCCAGCAGCGCCAGCCCGGCCAGGCCGATCGACCGGGCGAACAGGACCCGGCGCGGCACCGTGGGCAGGATGCGCGGCCCGGCCAGCATGCCGATCGCCAGGCCGGTGAACACCACGCCGAAGACGACGGAGTAGCCCGCCGTCCCCGCGTCCAGCGTGGCGACGTACAGCTGGGCGACGCCGATGATCAGCCCGCCGGCTCCGAAGGCCCCGATGACGCCGACGTAGAGCGCCCGCATCACCGGCTGCCCGCGCAGGAAGGACACGCCCTCCACCACGAGGGAGAAGACGTTGCGCTGCCCGCCGTCCCGGTCCACCGGCGTCCCGGGGATCAGCCTGCGGGACAGCAGCACGGTCAGGGAGCTGACGCCGAAGGTCGCGGCGTTGAAGACCAGTGCGACCACGATCGCGGTCCGGGCCTGGCTGCCCTCGCTCTCGCCGAGCAGGCGGCTGGCGGTCGACAGCAGCGCGAACACCAGCGCGGCCACCGGGACGGCGCCGTAGACGGAGAACAGCGAGATCTGGTTGGCCACGGCCAGCCGCTCGCGGGGCACGATCGCCATCCACATCGCCTGCTTGGCCGGGTTGGTGAACAACCCGACCGCCTCCACGAGGAACTGGGCCACGTAGAGCCAGGTCAGCTCGTAGGTGACGGCGATGGACAGGTAGAGCGCGAGCGCCAGCAGCTCGCCCACGATGACGGTGGTCCGCCGGTCCAGCCGGTCGGCAAGCGCCCCGGCGAGCGGGCCCAGCAGCAGGTCGGGGAGCAGGCGGGTGAGGATGACGCCGGAGATCGCCGCGCCCTGCACCGCCAGCGACTCCTCGCGGGTGAGCTGCTGCGCCATCGCCGTGGTCGCCAGCAGCCCCAGCCAGTCGCCGAGGCTGGAAAGGGTGATCGCCGCCCACAGGCGGCGGAAGACGGGGATGCGGACCAGGACGAGGAAGGCGTTGTCCGGGCGGACGGAGTCCGGCCCCACGGCCCCGCCGCGGAGCCGCTTCCCGGCCGCCGGAGGGCCCGCGGCCGCGCGCTCCTCGATCACAGTCCCCGCCGTCCGCTCGTCGACCCGTACCGGACGAGGGTAGTGGCGGGGCGCCGGAGGTCAGGCCTGCCGCACCCCGTCCGGGTGGTCCGCCCCGGGGCGGCGCCGGTGCAGCACGACGGGGACCGGTGCCGGGCTCGCCGGGTGCGGGGCGACCAGGCCGGCGTCCAGCCGGGCCTCGGTGAGCCGGCGCAGCTCCTCGTACGCGGGGCCGCCGAGGAGCGCGGTCAGCTCCACGGCGTAGGTGAGCACCAGCGGCTCGGGGGAGACGTGCGCGGCGGGGGAACCGGTGCACCACCAGTGCAGGTCGTGCCCGCCGGGGCCCCAGCCGCGCCGGTCGAACTCACCGATGCTGGAGACGAGGACCTTCGTGCCGTCGGGCCGCTCCACCTCCTCCTGCTCGCGGCGCACGGGCAGCTGCCAGCAGACGTCGGGCTTGGTGAGCAGCGGGTGCAGGTCCTCCCGGAGCGCCATGCGGTGCAGCGCGCAGCCGGTGCCACCGGGGAACCCCGGCCGGTTGAGGAACACGCAGGCGCCGTCGACGCGCCGGGTGCGCAGGGAGCGGACGCCGCCGTCCTCTGGGGCCTGCCCCTCCTCAGCCCAGTCCTCCTCGGTCCAGGCGCCGCGGCCGACGGGGGCGAGCTGCCAGTCCTCGTCGGTGAGGTCGGCGACGGCGGCGGTCACCCGGGCCAGGTCGTCCTCGTCGGTGAAGAAGGCGCCGTGGCTGCAGCAGCCGTCGTCCGGCCGGCCCTCGACCACCCCGGCGCAGCCGCGGCCGAACACGCACGTCCAGGCCGACGTCAGCCAGGTGAGGTCGGCGCGGACGACGTGGGCGGGGTCGGCGGGGTCGGGGAACTCGACCCACTCGCGGGTGAAGTCCAGCGGCACCTCGGGAGGGACGTCCTGCACCCGGCCAGCGTAGGAGCCGCGGCGCGGACGCCGGGCGCCGTCGCCGCGCAGGCCGCCCGGCGCCGACCGAGGGGCCGACTGCCGACCGGATCAGCCCGCCCGAGCCGCGACCGGCAGACTGACCGCATGCGGCTCGGGGTGCTGGACGTCGGATCGAACACCGTGCACCTGCTGGTGGTGGACGCGCACAGGGGCGCGCACCCGACCCCCATGCACGACGACCGCGAGGTCCTGCGCCTGGCCGAGCACGTCGGCCCCGACAACCTCCTGTCCAAGGAGGGGGAGAAGGCGCTGGTCAAGGCGGTGCGCAAGGCCTGCGACCAGGCCGAGGAGCGGGGCTGCGAGGAGCTCCTGGCGCTGGTGACCTCGGCGATCCGCGAGGCGGACAACGGCCTGGAGGTGCTGGCCCGGGTCCGGCAGCGGACCGGCGTGGACCTGCAGGTGACCAGCGGCGAGGAGGAGGCCCGGCTGACCTTCCTCGCCGTCCGCCGGTGGTTCGGGTGGAGCGCCGGCCGGCTGCTCGTGCTCGACATCGGAGGCGGGTCGCTGGAGCTGGCCAGCGGGTTCGACGAGGACCCCGACGTGGCACTGTCCCTGCCGCTGGGTGCCGGCCGCATGACCCGCCGCCACCTGCCCGAGGCGCGCACCGGCGGCCGCCCCGACCTGCGCGCCCTCGAGGAGCTCGACGCGTACGCCGCCGACCTGATCCGGCCCGCGGCCAAGAAACTGCTGGCCGGCGGCCCGCCGGACCTGGTGGCCGCGACCAGCAAGACGTTCCGCACGCTGGCCCGGCTGACCGGCGCGGCGCCGTACTCCGCCGGGCTGCGCGCGCCGCGGCAGCTCACCCTCGACGGGCTGGTCCAGCTGATCGGGTTCGTCTCCCGCATCGAGTCCGCGGCACTGGCCGAGCTGCAGGGCGTGTCCCCCGACCGCGCCCACCAGGTCCCCGCCGGTGCCGTCGTGGCGCGCGCGGCGATGCGGGCGCTCGACGTACCGTCCGTCCGGATCTGCCCGTGGGCACTGCGGGAGGGCGTCATCCTGCGGCGACTGGACTCCTTGGAGGAGCAGCTGTGACCACGTCCCCCGGGGACCGGGGCACCTCCCGCAGGGACCCGGAGACCGGTGGCCGGCCGCTGGCCGACATCCTCCGGGAGGCCGGGCTGGAGTCCCCGGCGCGGGGCCGGCGGCGCCGGGAGGACGACACCGACACCGGCGTCCGCCAGCGGGGGAGCGGAGGTGAGCGCCCCACCGACACCGGCCGGGGCGGTGAGCGCGCCCCCTTCGGCCGCCGCGCCGTCGACCGCACCGGCGACCTCGCCCGCCCGACGCCCACGCCCGACCGCCGGCGCGCCCGGCCGGAGCCCTCGACCGCGGCGATCCCGGGCCTGCGCCCGTCGCAGAAGCCCGGCGTGCCCGGTGCGGCGACGTCGGCCACCGGGTCACTGCGGGCCCAGAAGCCGGCCGACGCCGGGCCCTCAACGGGGCCGATCCCCGTCGTCCGGTCCGACGACGACGTCCCGCTGCTCGACGAGGAGGCCCTCGGCCCGCGCGAGGGGGCGATGGCCTGGCTGCGCTTCGCCGGCGAGCTCGTCGTCGCCCTCGCCGCCGGCGTCGGCATCTACTTCCTGTTCACCGTGCTGTGGGAGCTGCTGCCCTACCTCGCCGTCGTGCTCGCGCCGCTGGCCGTCGCCGCCCTCGTGGCCGGCGTGGCGGCGTGGCGGCAGCGGCAGGACAAGGAACCGGCCGGCTTCCGGCTGGTCGGCGTCCTGGTGTTCGCCGGGACGGTGCTGACCATCGCGCCGGCCGCCGGCCTGCTCTCCGGTAGCTGAGGAGCGCTCCCCAGCGGGGGCCTGCCTCAGTCGTCGTCGGCGTCCTCGTCGGGGCCGGCCGCGAACTGCTCGACCATCGCGGCGGTGAACGCGTCGAGGTCGTCGGGCTTACGGCTGGTCACCAGGTTGCCGTCGACGACGACCTCCTCGTCGACCCACTTCGCCCCGGCGTTGCGCAGGTCGGTCTGCAGGGAGGGCCACGAGGTCATCCGGCGGCCGCGGACGACGTCGGCCTCGGCCAGCACCCACGGAGCGTGGCAGATCGCCGCCACCGGCTTGCCCGACTCGAAGAAGGCCTTCACGAAGGCGACGGCGTCGGCGTCGGCACGGACGAAGTCCCCGTTGATGACACCGCCCGGCAGCACCAGCGCCGCGTACTCGTCGGGATCGGCGGAGCTCACGGCGACGTCGACCTTCTTGGTGTCGGCCTTGTCGATGTGGTCGTAGGCGGTGATCTCCCCGGCCTCGAGCGACACCAGCTCCGGCTCCGCTCCGGCCTCCTCCAGCGCCTGCCACGGCCGGTCCAGCTCGACCTGCTCCACGCCGTCGGTCGCGAGGACCGCCACCTTCATCCCGTCCAGTTCTCCTGCCATGCGGCCGCCGCTACCCCGGCCCCGACGGCGACACACGCGGCCGCACTACGTTCGGCACGTGAGCTCGCAGACCCCCTCGCCGGTGCGCCGCCTGCTGGGCCGGCGCCCGGACGCGCGTCCCGGAGCCGGCCGGCGGTCCGGGGACCCGGTGCCGACCGCGGCCGACCTGGTGGCGTCGGGGTTCGCGGTCGCCCTCGAGCACCGGCCCTCCGCCGACGCCGTCGACCCCGCCGCCGAGCTCCGGGAGCTCGCCGCGCGGGTGGCCGCCGCCGGGATCGCCGGCCGGTGCGAGTTCACCGTCCCGGTGGACCGGCTCGGCGCCGCGGACGCCGCCGCGGTGGCGGGCGCCGCCGCCGACGCGGGGCTCGGCGTGGCCCTGGCCGACGACACCGCAGCGGTGGACGCCCTGGCCGCGGACCTGCCGGCGCCGGTCGTGGTGGTCCCCGCGGACCGACCCGGCGCCGAGCAGCGCTGCCGCGACCTGGCCGGCGGGCGGGTCCGCCTGGTCGGCGGGCGGGGCGCCGCGGCCGACCTGGCCTTCGTGCGCTGCCTCAACGTGCTGATGGCGGGGCCCGGGCGCCCCGCGGTCGGCACTCCCGACCCGCGGCTGGTCGCCATCGCCGGCGAGCGGGCCGCCTGGAACGAGCGAACACCGGACAGCTGGGAGTACGTCATGCCGTGGAGAGTCCGCACCGAGCAGCAGCGCCGGCTGGTCGCCGGCGGGTACGGGGTGCGGGTCGCCGTCCCGTCGGGGGAGGCGGCCGCGGTCGCCACCCTGCGCCGGCTGGCGGGCCTGCGATGAGCGCGGGCGGGCGCGAGGGCCTGGCGATCATCGGCGGCGGCAAGATCGGGGAGGCGCTGCTGTCGGGCCTGGTCCGTCGCGGCGGGCCCGACGGCATCGTGGTCTGCGAGCGCAGCCCCGAGCGGGCCGCGGAGCTGACCGAGCGCTACGGCGTCCCGACCCTCGGGCTGAACGAGGCGGCGGCGCGGGCCCGGGTGCTGCTCCTGGCGGTCAAGCCGCAGGACATCGGCAGCCTCCTCGGACTCCTGGGCGACGCGGTCGACGCCGACCACCTGGTCGTCTCCGTCGCCGCCGGCGTCCCGACGTCCACGATCGAAGCGGCCCTGCCGGAGGGCGTGCCGGTGGTGCGGGTCATGCCGAACACGCCGGCCCTGGTCGACGAGGGCATGTGCGTGCTCTCGGCCGGTGCGCACGCCGACGAGGCGCACCTGGACGAGGCGGAGGCGCTCCTGGCCGCCGTCGGGCGGGTGTGCCGTGTGCCGGAGAGCCAGCAGGACGCCGTGACGGCGCTGTCCGGCAGCGGTCCGGCCTACTTCTTCTACCTGGTCGAGGCGATGATCGACGCCGGCATCCTGCTCGGCCTGCCGCGGACGCTGGCCGCGGACCTCATCGTGCAGACCGCCCTGGGCTCGGCGGTGATGCTGCGCGACTCCGGGGAGCACCCGGTGCAGCTGCGCGAGGCGGTCACGAGCCCCGGGGGGACGACGATCGCGGCGATCCGGGAGCTGGAGCGGCACGGGGTGCGCGCGGCGCTCATCGCGGCGATCGAGGCCGCGCACGCCCGCTCGGTCGAGCTCGGTCAGCGTGCAGAGGGTCGGTGACCATACCGCTCAGGGACGGCGATTTGTCGACGATCCGTGACCGGATGCGGACGTGTCGTCGACGACGCGCCCAGACACACGTCGACCTGGTGACATAGGTGTAGTTCTGCCCAGGACGGACCGGTCCGCATGTCCGTTTCTTCCATCGCTTCTGTCCCACCCATCCCCCTACTCTCTGTATCAGCACGTGCGTGTCCCGTAGTCGGTGGGGAAGCCGGCGCCCGACACGTGCTAGGTCCGGAGATGAAGTCATGACCATGCCTCAGCGCACCGCCACCGCCTACGCCCGTCCCGGCGTCCCGGCCCCGCGTCAGGTCGGCCGCCCGATGGCCGCCGCCCAGATGGCCCGCCCGATCGCCCCGGCGCACCCGGCCGCCATGCCCGTCGGCCGCCCGGCCGTCCCCGCGCCCCGCGCGTCGGTCACCTTCCTGACCGTGGCCGAGGTCGCCAGCATGATGCGGGTCTCCAAGATGACCGTGTACCGCCTGGTGCACGCCGGCGAGCTCTCCGCCGTCCGCGTCGGCCGGTCCTTCCGCGTCCCGGAGCGCGCCGTGCAGGACTACCTCCGCGACGCCTACACCGACATCGCCTGAGAGAGGACCTCCCTCCCGGGGAGGACCCGCTGTGCCGGCTCCGTTCCCGCGGCAGCGTCGCCGCGGGGGCGCCGGGTACGCTCGGGCGCCGGGCGACGCCGGGTCGATGCAGTACCGGCCGTCGCACACGAGCTGATCACCTCGCGCGGCGGCCGACGGGACCCTGGTCCCCTCTGGACGTCGCGCGGCGACGACACCAGGAGCACAGGGCATGGGTTCGGTCATCAAGAAGCGCCGCAAGCGGATGGCGAAGAAGAAGCACCGCAAGCTGCTGAAGAAGACCCGCGTCCAGCGACGCAACAAGAAGTGAGCTGACGCTCGTGCCGCCCGCGGTCGTCCTGGTCACCGGTGTGAGCCGGTGGCTCGGCGGTGCGCTGGCGGCCGAGCTCGCTCGCGACCGCTCCATCGGGCGCGTCATCGGGGTCGACACCGTCCCCCCGTCGACGGAGATGCTCCGGCAGCTCGGCCGCACCGAGTTCGTGCGTGCCGACATCCGAAACCCGCTGATCGGCAAGGTCATCGCGACGGCCTCGGTCGACACGGTCGTGCACATGAACATCAGCTCGACGCCGGCCGGCTCCGGCGGGCGGGGGCCGATGAAGGAGCTCAACGTCATCGGCACGATGCAGCTCCTGGCGGCCTGCCAGCGGGCGCCGTCCGTGAAACGGTTCGTGCTGAAGTCGACCAGCGCCGTCTACGGCGCCTCGTCGCGTGACCCCGCCGTCTTCACCGAGGCCATGCAGGCCCGGCGGGTCCCCTCGGGCGGGTTCGCCAAGGACAGCCTCGACATCGAGGGCTACGTCCGGTCCTTCGCCCGCCGCCGTCCCGACGTCGCGGTGGCCGCGCTGCGGTTCACGAACTTCATCGGCCCGCGCATCGACTCCCTGCTCACGCACTTCCTGCGCATGCCCCTGGTGCCCACGGCGCTGGGCTACGACGCGCGGGTGCAGCTGCTGCACGAGGACGACGCCCTGGCCGTGCTCGCCCGTGCCACGACCGGCGACTTCCACGGCACGGTCAACGTCGGCGGGGAGGGCACGCTGCTGCTGTCGCAGGCCATCCGCCGGCTGGGCCGCCTGCACCTGCCGCTGCCCTCGCCCACGCTCGGCTCGCTGGGCCGCCTCACCCGGCGGTTCGGGTTCGTCGACTACTCCCCGGAGCAGATGCGCTTCCTCAACTTCGGCCGGGTGGTCGACACGACCGTGCTGCGCGAGGAGTTCGGCTACACCCCGCGCTTCACGACGGCCGAGGCTCTCGCGGACTTCGCCAGCACGGTGCCGCCGGTGGTGCCGCCGGACCTCGTCGGCGGGCTGACCTCGCGGACCGAGGCCCTCGTGGACCGGGTGGGCGCGACGGCCGGCGCGGTCGGGCGGCGGCTGCGCCCGGTACCGGCCGCCCCAGGACTGCGGGCGGTGCGCGATGCCTGAGGCACGGGTCATCCCGCTGCGGCCCGAGGACGACGATCCGCACGTGTCGCGGTCGCCGTCCCCGACCTGGGAGGAGCAGGTCGCCGGCGGCCTGGAGTTCCTCCGCCGCCGGCTGACCGGCGACTACGAGACCGATGAGTTCGGCTTCGACCCCGACCTCACCGACCACGTGCTGCTGCCGCTGCTGCGCCCGCTGTTCTCCCGCTGGTTCCGGGTGGAGACCCACGGGGTGGAGAACGTGCCCGACACCGGCGGTGGGCTGGTGGTGGCCAACCACTCCGGGACGCTGCCGGTCGACGCGCTGATGACGACGGTGGCGCTGCACGACGACCACCCGGCGCGGCGCCGGCTGCGGCTGCTCGGTGCCGACCTGGTCTTCGAGATGCCCTTCGTCGGCACCGTGTCGCGCAAGATGGGCACCACGCTGGCCTGCAACGAGGACGCCGAGCGTCTGCTGACCGGCGGCGAGCTGGTCGGCGTCTTCCCGGAGGGCTTCAAGGGGATCGGCAAGCCGTTCCGGGAGCGGTACACCCTGCAGCGGTTCGGCCGGGGTGGTTTCGTCACGGCGGCACTGCGCACCGGCGCGCCGATCATCCCGTGCGCCATCGTCGGCGCCGAGGAGATCTACCCGATGCTCGGCAACGCCAAGACCGTCGCCCGGCTCCTCGGTCTGCCGTACTTCCCGATCACGCCGACCTTCCCGCTGCTCGGCCCGCTGGGGCTGCTGCCGCTGCCGTCGAAGTGGCTGATCGCCTTCGGGGAGCCGATCGAGACCGCCTCCTACGGCCCCGCGGCCGCCGAGGACCCGATGCTGGTGTTCAACCTGACCGACCAGGTGCGGGAGACCATCCAGCAGTCGATCTACCAGCTGCTGCTGCAGCGCAGGTCCGTCTTCGGCTGAGGCCGCCCGGCCCGGCCGCCGGGTGCACGGTCTGTGCACCCGTCGTCATCTGCCGGGAGTGGAGCCCACGATCTGTGCACAGATCGCGCGGGCGCCGCACGTCACCAGGGCCAGCGCTGGCGGCGGCGGAGGGCCAGCGCCCCGCCGACCAGGCCGCCGGAGAGCGCGGCGGCGGCCACCGTCGGGACGCCGATCTTCGCGGCCTTGCGCCCGGTCCGGAAGTCGCGGACGTCCCAGCCACGGGAGCGGGCGACAGCGCGCAGCTCGGTGTCGGGGTTCACGGCGACCGCCGTCCCGACGAGGGTGAGCATCGGCAGGTCGTTGGAGCTGTCGCTGTAGGCGGTGCACCGGGTGAGGTCCAGGCCCTCCCGCTCGGCCAGGGCCCGCACCGCCTCCGCCTTCGCCTCCCCGTGCATCAACTCGCCGACCAGCCGGCCGGTGTACTGCCCGTCGACCACCTCGGCCACGGTGCCCAGGGCGCCGGTGAGGCCCAGCCGGTGGGCGATGATCCGGGCCAGCTCCACGGGGGTGGCGGTGACCAGCCACACGCGCTGACCGGCGTCGAGGTGCTTCTGGGCCAGGACGCGGGTGCCGGCCCAGATCCGGTCGGCCATGAGCTCGTCGTAGATCTCCTCGCTCACCGCGACGATCTCGTCGACCGGGCGGCCCGCGACGAACGCCAGCGCGTTCTCCCGGATGGTGTGCATGTCGTCGGCGCTCTCGTTGCCGGCGACCCGGAACTTGGCCTGCTGCCACACGAACTGGGCGAGGTCACGAGCCCGGAAGTACTTGCGGGCGGCCAGCCCGCGGGCGAACCAGAACAGTGACGCGCCCATCATCATCGTGTTGTCGACGTCGAAGAACGCCGCCGAGGTCAGGTCGGGGACGACCGCCGGCGCCGGCTCGACCTCGGCGGCCGCGGCCGACGCGGCACCGGCGACGTGCGCCCGGGTCTCCTCGTCGGGCATCTCGCCCGCCGTCCGCGCGCGGCGGCCACGGAAGGGGAGTCCCGGCACGACGACCTCCCTGTCGACCCGGTGCGGCCGGCGGGCGGCCGGGCAGCGGGGTGGTGGTGGACCTGGTCCCGAACCCTAGTTGGGCCCCGGTGGGGTCGCCGTCGCGGGTTCAGCAGACGAGGAACGGGATGCAGATCGGCAGCGGCGTGTCGACCAGGGGCGGCGGCGGGGTCCGCGTCGGCACCTGCGGCGGCAGCGAGGGGGTCGCCGGGACGGGCGTGCCGCCGCGGGGCGCCGGCACGGGGACGGTGGGCGCGGCCGGGGCCGGTGCCTCGGCGCTCGGCGGGGCCGAGGGTGTGGCGGAGCCGGCGCCGCCGGGTGCCGCGGGCGCCGACGTGGGGGCCGGGGCGGTCGTGGGGGTCGCGGCGATGCCGGGGTCGGCGGTCCGCCGGGCGCCCCCGGGGGCGGACGGCTGCGGCGTCGGGTCCGCCGGCGGCGCGGCACCGGGTTCCTCGGCCGGGCAGGGTGCGGGCACGGGGCCCAGGACGTCGGTGCCGTCGGTCGCGGCTCCGCCCGGGCAGCCGAGCGCCGTCGCCAGGCCGGTGGCGCGCTCGGTCACCTCGATCAGCAGGTCCGCGGACTCCCGCGCCGCCTCGGCTGCGCCGTCCGGCAGCCGCGGCCGCAGGTCCGTCAGCCCGGCGGCCTGCTCCGCGGCCCAGTCGCCCAGCTCGCGCAGGAGTGCGGCGTCCCCGCCGGCGACCGCCTGGCCGGCCAGCAGGGCGGCGCCCTCGGACGCCTGCGCGTCCATGGTGTCCAGCAGCGCGACCACGACCTGGGGCGACCCGGTGCCGTCCAGCGCGTCCAGCTCCGCCAGCCGGGTGCCGGCGAGCTCCAGCAGGGTGAGCCCGCGGGAGTCCCCGGCCAGGGCCAGCCGGCTCTGCTCCGTGCCGCGCTTGACGCCGTAGAGGACGTCGCCCGGTGCGGCGTCTGCGGCGAGGGCGACCAGGGCGCCGAGGGTGGTCACGGTGAGCGCGGCCCCGGCCAGGCCGGCGGTGAGCCGGGTGCGCCACGGGCGGGTGGCGGCGTCGCCTGCCCGGAACGCCAGTGCCCGCCGCGGCCGGGACGGCGCAGGCTGCGGCGCGCGCACGGCCGCCATCGCCACGAGCCGGTCGCGGGTCGCGGCGCGGAAGGCCGGGTCGGGTGCGTCGTCGAGGCCGGCGGCCAGCGACTGCAGGCGGGAGACAACGGCGTCCTCCCGGTCCCGGACGGCGGCACGCCGGCAGGCCGCGGGCGCGGCGCCGTCGTGCGTGCTCACCTGGGGCCTCCGGGGGATCGGGTGCACGACGGGGTGTCGTGCGTCCACTCCGGCAACGACATCGGCGGGCGGGCCGTTACGGCGTACCGGCGGGCATCCGGGGTGGCGTTCATCGCAGTCCCTCGGGCAGCAGGGCGGCGAGGCGGCGCACCGCGCGGTGCTGGAGTGCCTTGATGGCGCCGTCCTTCTTGCCCATGACGGCCGCGGTCTCCGAGACCGACAGCCCCTGCAGGAAGCGCAGCGAGATGCACTCCTGCTGCTCGCCGCCGAGCTGCCGGATGCAGGCCAGCAGCTGCTCGTTGGTCAGCTGCTGCACGACGGCGTCCTCGGGACCCTCGGTGGCGAGGTCGGCGTCGCGCATGTCCGCGGTGGTGACCTCGAGCCGGAAGCGGCTGCTCTTCACGTGGTCGAGCACGAGGTTGCGGGCGATGGTCACCAGCCAGGCGCCCACGTCGCGGCCCTGGAACGACAGCGAGTCGATGCGCCGCAGCGCCCGGACGAAGGTCTCGCTGGTGAGGTCCTCGGCCAGCGCCTGGTCCCCCACGCGGTGGTACAGATACCGGTACACCATCGTCACGTAGTGGTCGTAGAGCTGCCCGAACGCCTCGGCGTCCCCCTCCTGGGCCCGCCGCACCAGCTGCCAGACGTCGAGCGGCGCCTCGACCTCCGCGGGAGGGGCCGACCGCGGGTACGGGGTGGGCCGCGGTCCGGCGGCGGACGGCCGTTCGTCCACCGGGTGCGGCTGCGGCATGCGGGCGTTCGTCTCCTCGTCGGCCCGCCGAGTCCTCCGGTTCCCGGGTGCGCGCCGGCGGGGCGCGCGGTGCTGCGGGGCAGCGCCCATGGTGACAACATCGTCGCGGCCCGTCCACGCCACCCGGTCACCCGCCGTGTCGTGGCCCTTCCCGCGGGTGGCCATGACCGCTCCACCGGAGGAGATGCGCATGACCGACGTCGGAGCGTCGCTGTCCGATCTCGTGCGGACGGCGGCCCGGGAGCGTCCGGGAGCGCCGGCGGTGGTCGCGGGGGAGGAGCGGCTGACCTGGGCCGAGCTGGACGCCGAGGTGGACCGGGCGGCCGCCGGGTACGCCGACCGTGGCCTCGCACCCGGGGAGCGGGTCGCGGTGCAACTGCCCAACGGGGTGGACTGGCTGCGGGCGGCCCTGGGCGCGCTGCGGGCCGGGCTGCCCGTCGTCCCGGTGAACACCGCCTACACCGACGCGGAACTCGAGTACGTGCTCACCGACTCCGGCGCGTCGCTGCTGGTGGCCGCGCACGAGCGCGCACCGCTGGCGGGGGTCCCCGTCGCGACCGGCCCGCCGTCGGGGGACGGGCCGCCCCCGGACGTGGCCGACGGCGCCACGGCACTGTCCTTCCTGGCCTACACGAGCGGCACCACCGGCCGGCCCCGCGGCGCGATGTTGTCGGCGGCCGCCCTGCGCGCGAACCAGGAGCAGTGCCTGGCGATGCGGCCGGTGCCGGTCCGGCCCGACGACCGGGTCCTGCTCGTGCTGCCGCTGTTCCACGTCTACGGGCTCAACGCCGGCTTCGGGCTGGTCGCGGCGACCGGCGCCTGCGCGGTGCTCATGGAGACGTTCGACCCGGCGGCGGCGCTGGCGCTCATGGCCCGGGAGGAGGTCACCGCCGTCCCGGGTGCCCCGCCGATGTACCAGGCGTGGCTGGCCGCGGCCGACGCGGCGGGCTCCGACGCCGGGCTGCGCCGCGCCTTCGCCGCCGTCCGGATGGCCTCCAGCGGCGCCGCGCCCCTGCCCGCGGAGGTCTGGACGGCGATGCGGGAGCGGGCCGCGGTGACGGTGTGGGAGGGGTACGGCCTGACCGAGGCCTGTCCCGTGGTGGCCAGCACCCTGGCGACCGGGCGGGCGAAGCCGGCCTGCATCGGCGGCCCGCTGCCCGGCGTGGAGGTGCAGTTGCGCGACACCGCCCTCCACGAGACCGGCGGGGACGGCGCGGGTGGCGAGCTCGCCGAGGACGGCCCCGGCGAGATCTGGGTGCGCGGGCCCAACCTGTTCTCCGGGTACTGGCCCGACGGCGCCGACGGGCCCGACGCCGACGGCTGGCTGGCCACCGGTGACCTGGCCTACGCCGACGAGGACGGCGACCTGCACCTGGTGGACCGGCGCAGCGACCTCATCCTGGTCAGCGGCTTCAACGTCTACCCAGCGGAGGTGGAACGCGTGCTCGACACCCACCCGGCGGTCGCCGAGAGTGCCGTCATCGGGGTCCCGGACGCGCGCACCGGCGCCGCCGTGCGCGCCGTGGTGGCGCTGCGGCCCGGCGCCGACGTGACCTTCGAGGAGCTGCGCGACCACGCCGCGGCGTCCCTGGCGCGCTACAAGGTGCCGACGTCGGTGCAGGTCCTCGCGACGCTGCCGCACTCGATGACCGGCAAGGTGAGCCGGGCGCGGTTGCGTGAGCTGGGGCTCACCGAGCCGCAGCCGGCGGGGGCCGGCGATGACTGAGCCGGCGCGGCTGCAGCTGCTCACCCGCCAGGGCTGCCACCTGTGCGAGAACGCGGCGACCACGCTGGAGCAGATCGCCGCGGAGGCCGGGCTGGTCACGACGTCGGTCGACGTGGACGCCGACGCGGAGCTGCAGGCGGAGTTCGGCGACCGGGTGCCCGTGGTGCTGCTCGACGGCCGGGAGCACTCCTACTTCACCGTCGACGTGCCGCGGCTGCGGCGCGACCTCGGGCTGTCCTGACGTCGGCCGCGGGCCGCGGGGCGGTGTGTGCACTCGTCGTGGTCTCGCGCCGCCCGTGACGACGGGGCGTGCGCACACCGCCTGAGCTGCCCCGGGGTCACCCGGGCGGGTCGATCCGGGAGGCGCGGGGTATGGTCTCCACCACAGCAGGCCCCGTCTGCGCTGGAGATGAGCCGTCCACGGCCCCCAGCGACTTTGTTCCTGCGTTCACAAGCGGTTACCGTGGCTGTCGCCGGGCGGCAACCCGCCCGCGTCCCCGATGTCGATCGACCGCTTCCGGCACCCGCCGGACGTACGGGCGCGACTGCTGTGGAGCAGGAACATGACCGAGCTGGCGAGGTCGTGCGGCGACCCAGCTCCCCAGGGCACGGGGTCCACGAGCGCCAGCGAGGAGAGGCCCGTGTCCCACCCGCGGCCCCGGATCCCGGAGGCCACCGTCGCTCGCCTCGCCGTCTACCTGCGGGTCCTCACCGGGCTCGCGGACGGCGGCCGCAGCAACGTCTCCTCGGGTGAGCTGGCCTCCGCGGCCGGCGTCAACCCCGCCGGCCTGCGCAAGGACCTCTCCCACCTGGGCCCCTGCGGCGTCCGCGGCGTCGGCTACGAGGTGGCCACGCTGCGCGACCGCATCGCCCGGGTGCTGGGCGTGGAGCGCTCGCGGGCCTGCGTGCTGGTCGGCATCGGCAACCTGGGCGCCGCGCTGGCCGACTACGCCGGCTTCGGCAGCCGGGGCTTCCGGTTCGTCGGCCTGTTCGACGCCGACCCGGCCCGGGTGGGCCAGGCGGTCGGCGGGCAGCCGGTCCGCCCCATGGAGGAACTCGACGAGGTGGTCGCCGCCGCGGCGGTCACCATCGGGGTCATCGCGACACCGGCCGAGGTCGCCCAGTCGGTCTGCGACCGGCTGACCGCGGCCGGGGTGAGGAGCATCTTGAACTTCGCACCGGTGGCGTTGTCCGCGCCCGCGGGGGTCGACGTCCGTCAGGTCGACCTGTCCGTGGAGCTGCAGGTCCTCGCCTTCCTCGGTCACCAGCGCGGGGCCGCGTCCGTGGAGGTCCTGGCATGAGCCTGCTCGCGGTCGGCGTCAGCCACCAGAACGCGCCCGTCGCGCTGCTAGAGCAGTTCGCGATGGGCACCGACGACACCGTCAAGGCGCTGCACGAGCTGGTCGGCACCGACCACGTCAGCGAGGCGATCGTGCTGGCCACCTGCAACCGCGTCGAGGTCTTCGCCGAGGTCGACCGCTTCCACGGCGGCGTCGCCGAGGTCAGCCGGGTGCTCGCCCGGCAGGCCGGCGCGACGGTCGAGGAGCTCTCGCCGTACGTGACCGTGCACTA
Source organism: Geodermatophilus sp. SYSU D01186 (assembly GCF_054050215.1). Lineage (NCBI taxonomy): Bacteria > Bacillati > Actinomycetota > Actinomycetes > Geodermatophilales > Geodermatophilaceae > Geodermatophilus > Geodermatophilus sp. SYSU D01186. Next base: position 90,290 of record NZ_JBJGYW010000001.1, read on the forward strand.
CGAGGAGCAGGCCGTCACGCACCTGTTCACGGTGGCCGCCGGGCTGGACTCGATGGTCGTCGGCGAGACACAGGTCCTCGGCCAGCTGCGCAACGCCTACGCCCTCGCCCGCGAGCAGGGCACCGTCGGCCGGGCGCTGCACCCGGTGGCCCAGCGGGCCCTCCGGGTGGGCAAGCGGGTGCACTCCGAGACCGGCATCGACCGGGCGGGGGCCTCGCTGGTGTCGGTCTCCCTCGACCGTGCCGAGGACCGGATCGGCGCGCTGGAGGGCCGCTCGGTGCTCGTGGTCGGCGCCGGCTCGATGGGTGCGCTGGCCGCGACCACGCTGGCCCGCCGGGGTGCGGCGGTCACCGTCAGCAGCCGGACCCCCGAGCACGCCCAGCGGCTGGCCACCTCCGTCGAGGGCCGCGCCGCGGACCTGTCGGCGCTGCCCGAGGAGCTCGCCGCCGCCGACGTGCTGGTCACCTGCACCGGCGCGCGCGGGCTCGTCATCGTCACCGACGTCGTGGCCGCGGCGATGGCCCGCCGCCCCGACCGGCCGCTGGTCGTCATCGACCTCGCCCTGCCCCGGGACGTCGACCCCGGCGTCGCGGCGCTGCCCGGCGTGCACGTCGTCGACCTGGCCCTCCTGCAGGGTGAGCGGACGGCGGCCGGCGAGCACCCGGCCGGCCCGGTCGCCGCCGACGACGTCGCCGCGGCGCACGCCCTCATCGACGCCGAGACCGCGCTGCTGCGCGCCGAGCGGCAGGCCGCCGCGGTGGCGCCCACGGTCTCCGCGCTGCGCAGCCAGGCGGCCGAGGTCGTCGCCGCCGAGCTGCTGCGGCTGTCCACCCGCGTGCCGGACCTGGACGCCAGGGCCCGCGCCGAGGTCGCCCGCACGGTGCACCGGGTCGTGGACAAGCTGCTGCACGAGCCGACGGTGCGGGTCAAGGAGTTGGCCAGCGCCCCCGGCGGCGTGGACTACGCCGACGCGCTGCGCGCCCTGTTCGGCCTCGGCATCGACGCCGAGGTCGCCCCGGAGCGGACCAACCTGGCCGAGGCGGTCACCGTCGACCCCGAGGAGCTCGGATCCGGGGGCCTCACGTGACGACCACCACCGGCACCCTCCGGCTCGGCACGAGGGCCAGCCAGCTGGCGACCACCCAGTCCCAGGCCGTCGCCGACGCGATCACCGCGGCCAGCGGCGTCCGCGTCGAGCTGGTGCACATCAGCACCGAGGGGGACCGCTCGTCCGCGGCGATCGCGCAGCTCGGCGGCACGGGCGTGTTCGTGGCGGCGATCCGCCAGGCGCTGCTCGAGGGCGCCGTCGACGTCGCCGTCCACAGCTTCAAGGACCTCCCCACGACCCCCGAGCCCGGGCTGACCGTGGCCGCCGTCCCGACCCGCGAGGACCCGCGCGACGCGCTGGTCGCGCGGGACGGGCTCACGCTCGGCGAGCTGCCGCCCGGGTCCCGGGTCGGCACCGGCGCCCCGCGCCGCGTCGCCCAGATCCGGGCGCTGGGCCTCGGGCTGGAGGTCGTGCCGATCCGCGGCAACGTCGACACGCGCATGGCCCGGGTGCTCGGGCGGGCGGGGGAGAGCGCAGATCTGGACGCCGTCGTGCTCGCCCGCGCCGGGCTGACCCGCCTGGGCCGGCTCGACGCGGTCACCGAGACCCTCGATCCGCTGCAGGTGCTCCCCGCCCCGGCGCAGGGCGCGCTGGCCGTGGAGTGCCGGGCCGACGACGTCCGCACGCGGGAGCTGCTCGGCGCCCTCGACGACGCCGCCACCCGGGCCTGCGTGGTCGCCGAGCGCACCACCCTGGCCGCGCTCGAGGCCGGCTGCAGCGCGCCGGTCGCGGCCTACGCCGAGCTGGCCGAGGGGGAGGACGGCCCCGAGCTGTTCCTCCGCGCCTCGGTGACCGCGCTCGACGGCAGCGACGGCGTCCGCGGCTCGGTCACCGGCCCGCCGGCCGAGGCCGAGCGGCTCGGGCGCGAGCTCGCCGCGGAGCTGATCGACCGGGGCGCCGCCGCCCTCATGGCGGCCTCCAGGTGACCGCGCTCGCGAGGTCACCCCGACGACCCAGCACCCCCACCCCGGCCGGGCAGACCGTCCCGGCCACTCCGACCCCCGCACACCAGCCCTCACGGGCCAGGAACAGGAGCACGCGATGACGCGCTTCCGCAAGCAGCACGGGACGGCCGGCAAGGTCGTCTTCGTCGGCGCCGGCCCGGGCGACCCCGGGATGCTCACCGCCCGGGCGACCGCGGCGCTGCGCGAGGCCTCCACGGTCCTCGTCGACACCGCCGTCCCGGCGGCCATCCACGACGCCGTCCGCGAGGAGCGCCCCGAGCTGGAGCTGACCCCGGCGGTCGGCGAGCCGGCCGAGGTGGCCAAGGCCGCCGTGGCCGCGGCCAAGAACGGCGGCACCGTCGTCCGCCTGGTCGCCGGTGACCCGTTCACCGACGACGCCGTGGTCAAGGAGGTGCTGGCCGTGGGCCGCACCTCGGTGGGCTTCGACGTCGTGCCCGGCGTCGCCCCGGCCACCGCGGTGCCGGCGTTCGCCGGTGTCGCCCTCGGCGGCACCGCGCTGAGCGCGGACCTGCGCGGCGGCGAGGCCGACCTCGCGGCGCTGGCCGCCGCGGCCAAGAGCCTGGACGCGCCGCTGGTCCTGTCCGGCAACGCCGAGGAGCTCCCCGACGCCGCCGCGCGGCTGGTCGAGGGCGGCCTGTCCGGCACCACCCCCGTCGTGGTCACCACCGGCGGCTCGGGCACCGGGCAGAAGAGCGTGGTCGCCAAGCTCGCCGCCGTGGCGGAGAAGACCGCGGGCCTGGACGCCGTCACCGGTCCGGTCGTGGCCACCGTCGGCTCGGCCGTCGACAAGCGGGGCAAGCTCTCCTGGTGGGAGAGCCGGCCGCTGTTCGGCTGGCGGGTGCTGGTGCCGCGCACCAAGGACCAGGCCGGCGAGATGAGCGACCGGCTGCGGGCCTACGGCGCCGTCCCGGTCGAGGTGCCGACGATCGCCGTCGAGCCGCCCCGCAGCCCCGCGCAGATGGACCGCGCCATCAAGGGCCTGGTCACCGGCCGCTACGGCTGGATCGTGTTCACCTCGGTGAACGCGGTCAAGGCGGTGCGGGAGAAGTTCGCCGAGCTCGGCCTCGACGCCCGCGCCTTCGCCGGCGTCAAGGTGGCCTGCGTCGGTGAGCAGACCGCCGAGGCCGTCCGCGCGTTCGGCATCGTGCCGGAACTGCTGCCCACCGGGCCGCAGTCCAGCGAGGGACTGCTGGCCGACTTCCCCGAGTACGACGACGTCCTCGACCCGATCGACCGGGTGCTGCTGCCCCGCGCCGACATCGCGACCGAGACCCTCGCCGCCGGCCTCAAGGAGCGCGGCTGGGAGATCGACGACGTCACCGCCTACCGCACCGTCCGTGCCGCTCCGCCGGCCGCCGCGGTCCGCGAGGCGATCAAGGGTGGCGGCTTCGACGCGGTGTGCTTCACCTCGTCGAGCACGGTGCGCAACCTGGTCGGCATCGCCGGCAAGCCGCACGCCAAGACCGTCGTCGCGGTGATCGGCCCGCAGACGGCCGCGACCGCGCAGGAGTTCGGCCTGCGGGTCGACGTCCAGCCGGAGACCGCCGCCGTGGCCCCGCTGGTCGACGCGCTCGCCGAGTACGCCGAGTCCCTCCGCGAGGCGGAGGACGGGGGCGAGAAGTGAGCGAGCTCGCGAGCTCACCGGTGGAGCCCGCACGCCCGGTCGCGCCGCCGACGAGCGCCGGCGAGGAGGAGGCGTGACCGCCGGGTTCGCCCGGGGGCGCCGGCTGCGGTCGACACCCGCGCTGCGGCGGCTGACCGCCCAGACGCGGCTGGCCCCGGCGGACTTCGTGCTGCCGGTCTTCGTCAAGCAGGGCATCAGCGAGCCGGTGCCGATCCGCTCGATGCCGGGCGTCGTCCAGCACACGCTGGACTCGCTGCGCAAGGCCGCCCACGAGGCGGCCGAGGCCGGCGTCTCGGGGCTGATGCTGTTCGGCATCCCGTCGGAGAAGGACCCGGTCGGGTCCCAGGCCGACGCCGCCGACGGCATCGTCAACGTCGCGCTGCAGCAGCTGCGCGCCGACCTCGGCGACGAGCTGGTGCTCATGGCCGACCTGTGCCTGTGCGAGTACACCGACCACGGGCACTGCGGTGTCGTGACGCCGGCCGGCGTCGTCGACAACGACCCGACCCTCGACCGCTACGCGGCGGTGGCGATCGCCCAGGCCCAGGCCGGCGCCCACCTGGTCGCCCCCAGCGGGATGATGGACGGGCAGGTCGCGGCGATCCGCGCCGGCCTGGACAGCGCCGCCTTCACCGAGGTGCCGATCCTGGCCTACGCCGCCAAGTACGCCTCGGGGTTCTACGGGCCCTTCCGGGAGGCTGCCGAGGGGGCGCCGCAGTTCGGCGACCGCTCGACCTACCAGATGGACCCGCCGAACGTGGACGAGGCGCTGCGCGAGGTGGCGCAGGACCTCGCCGAGGGCGCCGACGCGGTCATGGTCAAGCCCGCCCTGCCCTACCTGGACATCGTCGCCCGCGTCGCCGACTCCGTCGACGTCCCGGTCAGCGCCTACCAGGTCAGCGGCGAGTACGCGATGGTCGAGGCGGCCGCCGCCAACGGCTGGGTCGACCGGCAGCGGGCCGTCCTCGAGACGCTGACCGCCATCCGGCGGGCCGGTGCCGGCACCGTGCTGACCTACTGGGCAGTGGAAGCGGCGCAGTGGTTGTCCCCCACCCGCCCCTAGCGATGACGTACGACGAGCCCGGGGGCTCCTGGCGGCCGTTCTGGCTGGTCGCCGGGGTCCTCGGGCTCCTCGTCGTCCTGGGCCTGGTGCTGCCGGGTCCGGACCTGCCGCCGCCAGCGGCCGCCCTCGGTGCGCTCGCCGTCCTCGGCGTGGTGGCCGCCGGGGTGCTCTCGGCCCGCCGCGCCTGGACGGTCCGGGTGGACGACGAGGCGCTCACCGTCGGCCGGGAGCGCGTCCCGCTGGCCGACGTCGACTCCAGCCACCTGCGCGCGGTCGGTGCGGGGACGGCGGGGGTGGACGCCGGCGCCCCGGTGCTCGGCGGTGGCTGGTCGGTCCCGCGCGGGCGGGCCGGGCTGCCCCTGCGGCTCACCGACGGGCGCACCGTGCTCGTGCCCACCCGCGACCCGGCGGCGCTGACCACCGCGCTGCTCGCCGCCGTCCCGGACACCCCGGACGGCTCCACAGGTTCGAAGGGGACACTGGCGTCGTGACCTCGCTGGACTCCACGCTGTACGACTACGAGGCCCCCGCGTCGGCCGGCCTGTTCGCCCGCGGGCAGCGGGTCACCCCGGGCGGGGTGAACAGCCCCGTGCGCGCCTTCCGCGCCGTGGGCGGCACCCCGCGGTTCATGGCTCAGGGCTCCGGGGCCTACCTCACCGACGCCGACGGACGCCGCTACGTCGACCTGGTCGCCTCCTGGGGCCCGCTGCTGCTCGGCCACGCCCACCCCGCGGTGGTGGAGGCGGTCACCGCCGCCGCCCGCCGGGGCCTGTCCTTCGGGGCGCCGACCGAGGGTGAGCTGGAGCTGGCGGAGGAGATCATCGCCCGCGTGGCGCCGGTCGAGCAGGTCCGGCTGGTCAACTCCGGCACCGAGGCGGTGCTGTCGGCGGTCCGGCTGGCCCGCGGCGTCACCGGCCGCCCGCTGGTGGTCAAGTTCGCCGGCTGCTACCACGGCCACGTCGACGCGCTGCTGGCCTCGGCCGGCTCCGGCGTGGCCACCCTCGGCCTGCCCGACACCCCGGGCGTCACCACGGGCGCGGCCGCCGACACCGTCGTCGTCCCCTACAACGACGTCGCCGCGGTCGAGGCCGTGTTCGCCGAGCGCGGCGACCGGATCGCCGCGGTCATCACCGAGGCCGCCGTCGGCAACATGGGCGTCGTCCCGCCGCTGGACGGGTTCAACGCCGAGCTGCGCCGGATCACCGCCGCGCACGGCGCGCTGCTCATCGTCGACGAGGTCATGACGGGCTTCCGGGTCTCCCGGTCGGGCTGGTACGGCCTGGACCCGGTCGACGCCGACCTGTTCACCTTCGGCAAGGTCATGGGCGGGGGGCTGCCCGCCGCCGCCTTCGGCGGTCGCGCCGACCTCATGCAGCACCTCGCCCCGGCCGGCCCGGTCTACCAGGCGGGCACGCTGTCGGGGAACCCGGTGGCCGTCGCCGCCGGCCTGGCCACCCTGCGCAACTGCACCGACGCGGTCTACGCCCGCTGCGACGGGGTGGCCGCCACCCTGCGCGGGGCGGCCAGCGCGGCGCTGTTCTCCGCGGGTGTGCCGCACCGCGTGCAGCAGGCCGGGTCGATGTTCTCGGTCTTCTTCGTGCCCGACGAGCGGCAGGTCCGCGACTACGACGACGCCCGCTCGCAGGATGCCGCCCGCTACACCGCCTTCTTCCACGCCATGCTCGCCCGCGGGGTGTACCTGCCGCCGTCGGCGTTCGAGGCGTGGTTCGTCAACGCCGCCCTCGACGACGGGGCCGTCGAGCGGGTGCTCGAGGCGCTGCCCGCGGCCGCCCGCGCCGCCGCCGCGGTGGAGCCCGCCGCCGCGCCGGCCGCCGAGGACCCGGCCGAGGTGAGCACCTGATGGCCGAGACGACGGTGGTGCACGTGCTGCGGCACGGCGAGGTGTTCAACCCCGAGAAGGTCCTCTACGGCCGGCTGCCCGGCTACCGGCTGTCGGAGACCGGCGAGGCCATGGCCCAGGCGGCCGCCGAGTGGTTCGCCGAGCGGCGGCCGATCACGCACCTGGTGTCCAGCCCGCTGGAGCGCGCGCAGCAGACCGCCGCGCCGATCGCTGCGGCGCTCGACCTGCCGGTCGCCGTCGACGAGCGGCTGATCGAGGCGGGCAACGCCTTCGAGGGGCTGCGGGTCGGCGTCGGGGACGGCGCGCTGCGCCAGCCCCAGCACTGGTGGAAGCTGCGCAACCCGTTCCGGCCGTCGTGGGGCGAGCCGTACGTGGAGATCGCCGTGCGCATGGTCGCCGCGGTCGAGGCCGCCCGCGACGCCGCCCGCGGGTCGGCCGCGGTCTGCGTCAGCCACCAGCTGCCGATCTGGACGCTGCGCCTGCACCTGGAGGGACGCCGCTACGCGCACGACCCGCGACGGCGGCAGTGCGGCCTGGCCAGCGTCACCTCGCTGGCCTACGAGGGCGACCGGTTCGTGGGGCTGTCCTACGCAGAGCCCGCCGGCGCCACCGACCCCGACGCGGTCCCCGGAGCATGAAGCGGGCGGTCGGCGTCCTGCTGGGCGCGGTGTTCCTCGCGGGCTGCTCCACCGGCTCCTCCGCCGTCGACGTCAACAACGGCGGCCAGTTCCGCTTCGTCGCCGGCACCCCCGCCGGGGAGGTCATCCCCGCGGACGAGCGCGCCGCGGCACCCGACTTCTCCGGCACCCTCCTGGGCGGCGGCGACTTCTCCTCGACCGAGCTGGCCGGCGACATCGCCGTCCTCAACTTCTGGGGCTCGTGGTGCCCGCCCTGCCGGGTGGAGACGCCGCAGTTCCAGGAGGTCTACGCCGACGTCCGCGACCAGGGCATCGCGTTCCTCGGGCTGAACGTCAAGGAGACCAGCGAGCAGTTCGCGCAGGCGTTCGTCGACAGCGAGGGCATCGAGTTCCCCTCGCTGTACGACCCCCGCGGTGAGGTGGCGCTGGCGTTCCGGGACTACCCGGCCAACGCCATCCCGTCCACCATCGTGCTCGACCGCGACGGCCGGGTGGCCGCCGTCTACACCGGTGAGGTCGCCCAGGAGGACCTGCGCGCGGTGCTCGACCGGCTGCTGGCGGAGGAGGGCTGATGGGGGAGACCTTCAGCGGCCTGGTCACCGACGGCCCGCTGCTCGTCGCCGCCGCCGTCGCGGCCCTCGTGGGGCTGGTCAGCTTCGCCTCGCCGTGCGTCCTGCCGCTGGTGCCGGGCTACCTGTCCTACGTCACCGGTCTGGCCGGGGCGGGCGCCACCACCCCCTCGCGATCATGGGGCCGCGACCAGCCCGGGGGCTCCGGCGGTGGTCGGGGCGCCGTGATCGCGGAGAGGGTGGCGGCCGACGATCGCTCCACCCGTGGCCGCATGGTGCTCGGGGCGCTGCTGTTCGTGCTGGGCTTCACCGCGGTCTTCGTCGCGTTCGGCGCGGCGTTCGGCGGGCTGGGCCGGCTGCTGCTCCAGCACGCCGACGTGCTCACGCGCGTCTTCGGGGTGGTCACCATCGTCATGGGGCTGGCCTTCCTCGGCTGGCTGCCGCTCCTGCAGCGCACCGCCCGCCTGTCCGCCCGGCCGGTCGCCGGGCTGGCGGGGGCGCCGCTGCTCGGCGTCGTCTTCGGCCTCGGCTGGACGCCGTGCCTGGGCCCGACGCTCGCCGCGGTCAACTCGCTGGCCTACGTCGAGGCGACCGCCGGCCGCGGCGCGCTCCTCGGCGTCGCCTACTGCCTCGGCCTCGGCGTGCCGTTCGTCCTGGTGGCCCTCGGCGCCCGCTGGGCCCTGGGTGCGACGTCGTTCCTGCGCCGGCACGCCCGCACCGTCACCCGCGTCGGCGGCGCGCTGCTCGTCGTCGTCGGCGTGCTGCTGGTCAGCGGCGCGTGGACGGAGATGATGGGCTGGCTGCGCTCGTGGCTCGCGACCACCGGCTTCGGGGAGTCGGCGCTGTGAGCGTCCAGGCCCCGCCGCGGCCGGACGCCGCGCCGCAGCCGCCTGCCCGCCCCACCGTCGGACGGCGGGCCCTCACCCTCTGGCTGCGCTGGTGGCGCCGGCTCACCGCCATGCGGACGGCGATCATCCTGCTGCTCCTGCTGGCGCTGGCCGCGATCCCGGGGTCCCTGCTGCCCCAGCGCTCGCTGAGCCAGAACAACGTCACCCAGTACTTCGCCGACCACCCCACGCTCGCGCCGTGGCTGGACCGGCTGTACCTGTTCGACGTCTTCAGCTCACCGTGGTTCGCCGCGGTCTACCTGCTGCTGTTCATCTCCCTCATCGGCTGCGTCGTGCCGCGGCTCGTCGAGCACGTCCGGGCGCTGCGCGCGACCCCGCCGCCCGCGCCCCGCCGGCTGCTGCGGCTGCCCGACTCCGGCGAGCTGGCCACCCCGCTGGCCGGGCCGGCCGCCCTCGACGTGGTGGAGGAGGAGCTGCGCGTCGCGCGGTTCCGCGTCGTCCGGCGGGAGACCGGGGCCGGGCCGGAGCTGTCGGCCGAGAAGGGCTTCTGGAAGGAGTCGGGGAACATCCTGTTCCACCTCTCCCTCGTCGCCCTGCTGCTCGGCCTGGCCGGCGGCAAGCTCTGGGGGTACGAGGGCAGCATCCTGGTCACCGAGGGCCAGGGGTTCTGCAACTCCTTCCAGCAGTACGACACCTACTCCGCCGGCCCGCTGGTCGAGGGCGCCGACCTCACCCCGCTGTGCGTGGACCTCGACGACTTCCGCGCCGAGTACGAGGAGGACCTCACCGCCTCCTCCTACACCGCCGACATCACCTACGGCGCGCCCGGCGAGGAGGGCCGGACGACGACGATCGGCGTCAACGACCCGCTGCGCGTCGACGGCGACCGGGTCTACGTGACCGGCCACGGCTACAGCCCCCGGTTCACCGTCACCCTCCCCGGCGGGCAGGTCTTCGAGGGCGTCTCGGCGCCGTTCCTGCCCGCGGACCAGGCGACGATGTCCAGCCAAGGCGCGCTCAAGCTGCCTGACCTCGGCGCCGGCACCGACGACCAGCTCGCGCTCGAGGGCTTCTTCGCCCCCACCGGGGTGCTGCAGGGCGGCATCCTGACCTCGATCGACCCGCGGCCGCTGAACCCCGAGGTCGCGATCATCGCCTACCGCGGCTACCTGGGCCTGGACTCCGGGCTGCCGCAGTCGGTGTACTCGCTGGACCAGAGCCAGATCGAGCGGGGGCGGCTCAGCGAGGCCGGCCGGGCCAACCTCGCCGTCGGGGACTCCCTGGCCCTCGACGACGGCACGGTCATCACCTTCGACGGCTACGCCCAGTTCGCCGCGTTGCAGTTCTCCCACGACCCCGGGCAGCTGTGGGTGCTGGCGTCCGCCATCAGCCTGCTGGTCGGCCTGCTCGCCCTGCTGCTCCTGCGCCGGGAACGCGTCTTCGCCCGCGTCGGGCCCGCGCCAGGTGGCGGCGGTACCGTGCTGACGATCGGCTCGCTGACCCGCGGCGGCGGCGAGAGCGCCACCCGCTTCGCCGAGCTGACCCACCGGCTGCGGACGGCGCTGGACGCGCGGTCCCCCCAGCTCCCCGCCCCGTCGTCCGCCGGGGCCGCACCGGAACCGGAGGCTCCCCCGAGTGACCGTTGACCAGTCGCTGGCCGACCTGTCGGACACCCTGTTCTCCATCGCCGTCGCGCTCTACTCGGTCGCCGTCGTCGCCTTCTCCGCGCAGCTGGCGTTCGGTCGCCGTCCGGCCGCCCGGGAGCTGGTCGGCGCGGGCGTCGGCGCCACCGGGGGAGCGGAGGCCCCCGCCTCTCCGCCGCGCGGCTCGCGATGGGCGTCCATCGGGCTCGGCGTCACCGGTCTCGGGGCCGTCGCGCACGCCGGCGTCCTGGTCACCCGGGGGCTGGCCACCGACCGGCTGCCCTGGGGCAACATGTACGAGTTCGCCACCGCCGTCGTCCTGGTGGGTGTGGTCGCGTTCCTCGTGCTGGCCGTGCGGATCCCGGCCGTGCGCACCATCGGTGCGTTCGTGCTCGCGCCGGTGGTGCTCAGCCTCGTCGCGATCGGGCTGTTCCTGTACGCGGAGGCCGGTCCGCTGGTCGCCGCGCTGCGGTCGAGCTGGCTCGCCGTCCACGTCAGCACCGCGATCATCGGGTTCGGCGTCTTCTTCGTCAGCGGGATCGCCAGCGTCCTGTACCTGCTGCGGGTCCGGCACGACACCCGCGGGGACGACGCCGGCACCTCGGTGCTCTCCCGGCTGCCCGGCGCGGCGACGCTGGACCGGGTCGCCCACCGCACCGCCGTCTTCGGCTTCCCGATCTGGACCTTCGCCGTCATCGCCGGGGCCATCTGGGCCGAGAGCGCGTGGGGCCGCTTCTGGGGCTGGGACCCCAAGGAGACCTGGGCGTTCATCGCCTGGGTGGTCTACGCCGGCTACCTGCACGCCCGGACGACGGCCGGCTGGCGCGGTCGCCCGGCGGCGTGGGTCAACGTGGTGGGCCTGGCCGTGATGGTGTTCAACCTGCTCTACGTGAACATGGTGTCCACCGGGCTGCACAGCTACGCCGGCGTCAGCTGAGCCCTCGGCAGCCCCTCCGTCAGGGGGACACGTTCACCGCTCCGGTGCCCAGCAGCGTGACGAGGGACACCGGCGCGTGCTTCCATGCGCGCATGACGCGAAACTGGGCGGTCCGCCGTGGGTAGGCACTCGGCCGCCGACGGCGCGGCGGTGCACCCGGTCGTCGCCGCGGCGCTGGCCCGGCGTGCGCCGGGGGAGCCGGCCGGGCGGCACGGTGACCTGCGCGCCGACGCGACCGAGAGCGGGCTCGGCTGGCCGGGCGGGTCGACCACGCACGAGGGGCTCGGTTGGCCCGGCGGCATGTCGGCCGACCCGGTCCGTCAGGCCGCGGCGGTCGCGGAGGCCCAGCCCCCGGCGCGCCCCCGCGGCTGGCGCCGCTTCTTCCGGGCGGCCTGACGGAGGACCCCCACCGCTCATCCCGTCCGGGGCACCGCCCGAGCGGGTGGGGAGGACGGGGTCAGCCCTCGGTTCTCGGCCCCGTCCAGGGCACCGCCCGAGCGGGTGGGGAGGACGGGGTCAGCCCTCGGTTCTCGGCCCCGTCCAGGGCACCGCCCCGAGCGTGCGAGGGGTGGGGAGGACGGGGTCCTTTCTCATGCGGGTGAGCCGTCGTCCCGGCGGGTGCGGCGCTCGAGCTCGCGCAGGAACTCCGGGTCGTCGTCGGGCGCCAGCGGAGGGCCGCTGCGCGTCGGCCGCGGCCGAGGCCGCATCGCGGGCCGCACACCCCTCCCCCCGGGCCCACCCGTCGGCGTGGCGCGCAGGACGAGCACCACCACGGCGACCACCAGAACCAGCACCACCAGGAACGCCATGGCGATCTCCCCCTCCACCGAGTCGAGCCCGAGTGCACCCCACAGTACGTCCGCGGCGATACTCGACCGCGGCACTGGAGCGCCGCGGGAGGGGAGAGCGCCATCGACGCCGTCGACCGGCAGCTGATCGACCTGCTCGGCGCGAACGGGCGCGCCAGCTACGCCGAGCTCGCCCGCCAGGTGGGGCTCTCCGCACCGGCCGTGCACGAGCGCGTCGGCAAGCTGGAGGCCGCGGGCGTGATCATGGGCTACCGGGCCGTCGTCGACCCGGCCGCCGTGGGCCTCGACGTGACCGCGCTGATCAGCGTCATCGAGAGCGACGCCGTCGACGACACCGGCATCGAGGACGCGCTGCGCGCCATGCCGGAGGTCGAGGACTGCTGGCGGGTCGCCGGCGCCGAGGGCTACGTGCTCAAGGTCCGCGTGACCGACATCCCGGCACTGGAGGCCACCATCAGCGCGTTGAACAGGATCCGGGGCGTCGCACGCACCCGGACGACCGTCGTCCTGAGTACCAAGTGGGAGGGCCGCCATGGCCGAGAACGCTGAGCCGACGGTGCCGGGGGCGCCGACGGGCGGGCCGGCGGCACCGCCGAAGATCGCACCCTGGCTGGTGATCTACACCGTCGGCCGGTTCGCCATCGCCGCCGCCCTGGTGCTCCTGCTGTGGTGGGTGGGCCTGGACTTCTGGTCCGGCGCGCTGTTCGGGCTGCTGTTGTCGATGCCGGTGTCCTACCTGCTGCTGCGCCCGTCGCGAGAGCGGCTCACCGAGGGGCTGGCCGCCCGCAGCCTGGCCCGGCAGCAGGCCAAGCGGGACGTCCAGGCCCGCCTCGCCGGCGACGACGCCTGACGGAGGACCCGCTGCCCCGCTCGCAGGCTCGCGGCGGGAGCCTGCAGCGGGGCCTCAGCCGCTGAGAGCGAGGCCGGCGCCGAGCAGGACGCCGGTGACCAGTGTGAGCCGCCCGGTGCCGCCGAGGGCGCCGATGAGCGCCGGCCCCCGCCCGCCGGTGAGGACGGTGCGCACCGGCGGCACGGCCAGCGGGACGGCGAGCAGCGCGAGCAGCGCCTCCGGCCGGACGACGCCGATGCCGACCACGACGGCGAAGGCGACGACCGGCAGCGCCGCGAACGTGACGCGGGTGCCGCGGTCGCCCATCAGGACCGCCAGCGTGCGCTTGCCGACGGCGGCGTCGCCCTCGATGTCACGCAGGTTGTTGACCACCAGCAGGGCCACGATCAGCAGGCCGATCGGCACCGACGCGGCGACCGCCAGCCCCTCCACCGAGCGGGTCTGCACGAACGTCGTCCCGACGACGGCGACCAGGCCGAAGAAGACGAAGACGAAGACCTCGCCGAGGGCCCGGTAGCCGTAGGGGAGCGGGCCGCCGGTGTAGGTCCAGGCGGCGACGATGCACACCGCACCCACCGCGACCAGCCACCAGGACGACAGGGCCGCGAGCGCCAGCCCGGCCACCCCCGCGACGGCGAAGGACAGCACCGCCGCGACGAGCACCTGCCGCGCCGTGGCCGCGCCGGAGCCGACCAGCCGCATGGGCCCCACCCGCACGGTGTCGGTGCCGCGCTTGCCGTCGGAGTGGTCGTTGGCGTAGTTGACCGCGACCTGCAGCGCGAGCGCGACCACCAGGGCCAGCAACGCCGGCACCAGCCGGAAGCCGTCGAGCGCCGCGGCCGCGCCGGTGCCCACGAACACCGGGGCGACGGCGGCGGGCAGCGTGCGGGGGCGGGCGCCGGCCAGCCACTGGGCGGGGGTGGCCATCAGCGTGCGCTCCCGGGGTCGATGGAGGCGGCCAGCCCACGACGGTCGGGCTTGCCGGTGTGCAGGGTCGGGACGGCGGCGACGCGGTGCAGCTCCCGGGGTGCGGCCGGTGCGCCGAGCCGCTCGGCGACCCACGGCCGCAGCACGGCCAGCTCGGGCTCGGCTCCCGGCACCGGGACGACGGCGGCGACCACGCGCTGCCCCCACTCGGCGTCGGGGCGGCCGAAGACCACCGCGTCGGCGACCGACGGGTGCTCGCGCAGCGCCGCCTCGACCGCGGCCGGCGCGACGTTGACCCCGCCGGTGATGACGACGTCGTCCAGGCGACCGTGCACGGTGAGCCGGCCGGCCGCGTCGAGGCTCCCGGCGTCGCGGGTGCGGAACCAGCCGTCGGCGAAGGCGGCCGCGGTGCCCTCGGGATCCAGGCGGTAGCCCAGCGCGAGCACCGGACCGGCCAGCTGGATCCCGCCGTCGCTCACCCGCAGGCGGACGCCGTCCAGCGGCCGCCCGTCGTACACGCAGCCGCCGGCGGTCTCGGTCATGCCGTAGGTGGTGACCACGGCGACGCCCTCGTCGCGGGCGCGCGCGAGCAGCGCGGGGTCGGTGGCCGCACCGCCGACGAGGACCCCGGCGAAGGCGCGCAGCGCGTCGGGCTCGGCGTCGAGGTACCGGCGCAGCTGGGTGGGGACCACCGCGGTGTAGCGCCGCTCCTCCGGCATGCGGGCGACCGCGGCGGCCAGCGGCTCACCGGCGGCCAGCACGGTGGGCTCCGAGCCGGCGAGCGCCGACCGGCAGAGCACCTGCAGCCCGGCGATCGCCGACACCGGCAGGGCGAGCAGCCACGCGCCGGGGCCGCCCAGCCGGCGCAGGGTCGCCTCGCCGGAGGCGCGCACCGCGGACGCCGGCAGCAGCACGCCGCGGCCGCTGCCGGTCGATCCCGAGGTGACGACGACGAGGTCGGCGCCCGGCTCGAGCGGCTCCTGCGGGCGCAGCACCCGCTGGGCCGCCTCGACCGCGGTGGGCGGCCCGGCGGGGAGCACGGCCAGCGGGGCGGTGCCGTCGAGGGCGGCTCGGAGGTGGGGCAGCAGCGCCAGGGGATCGGCGGGCGCGGGCACGAGGGTCAGGTGCCGGGCCACGGGTCCTGAGAGTAGGGACCCTCCTGCCCCCCACCGCTCACAGGCTCGTGGCGGGGCCCCGCAGGAGGGCCTGACTACGCTGATGCGCGTGATCGACACCGACGGGGCTCGGGTCTGGTCGGTGCCGATGCGCACCCGGTTCCGCGGCATCGACGTCCGCGACGGCGTCCTGGTGCGGGGGCCGGCCGGGTGGGGCGAGTTCTCCCCGTTCTGGGACTACGACGTCGCCGAGAGCCGCCGGTGGTGGGCCGCGGCCGTGGAGGCGGCGGTCGACGGGTGGCCGCCGCCGGTGCGCGACACCGTGCCGGTCAACGTCACCGTCCCGGCGGTCGACGCCGAGCGGGCCCACGCCATCGTCACCGCGTCGGGCTGCCGCACCGCGAAGGTCAAGGTCGCCGAGCCCGGGCAGACACCGGCCGACGACCAGACCCGGGTCGAGGCCGTGCGCGACGCGCTGGGCCCGGCCGGCGCGATCCGCGTCGACGCCAACGCGGCCTGGGACGTCGACACCGCCGTGGCCCGCATCCGCGCGCTGGACCGCGTCGGCCTCGAGTACGTCGAGCAGCCCTGCGCCACGCGCGAGCAGCTCTCCGCGCTGCGCCGGCGCATCGACGTCCGGGTGGCCGCCGACGAGGTGGTGCGCCGCTCGGCCGACCCGCTGCGGGTCGACCTGCGCGAGGTGTGTGACGTCGTCGTCCTCAAGGTGCAGCCGCTGGGGGGCGTGCGGGCCGCGCTGCGGGTGGCGGAGGCGCACGGCCTGCCCTGCGTGGTGTCCTCGGCGCTGGAGTCCTCGGTGGGCATCGCCGCCGGTGTCGCGCTGGCCGCGGCGCTTCCCGAGCTGCCGTTCGCCTGCGGCCTGGCCACCGTCGCGCTGTTCACCGGCGACGTCACCAGCGCGCCGCTGCTGCCGGTGGACGGCGTCCTGCCGGTGGTCCGGCCCGAGCCCGACCGGCTGGCCGACGTCCCTGCCGACCCGGCCACCCAGGCGCGCTGGCGCGACCGGCTGGCCGCGGTGGCCGCCGCGTGAACCCGTCCACCGCCTGCGCGCGGGTGCTGGTCGACGAGCTGGTCCGTGGCGGCGTCACCGACGCGGTGCTCGCTCCCGGCTCCCGGTCGGCGCCGCTGGCGCTGGCGCTCGCCGAGGCCGAGCGCTCCGGGCGGCTGACGCTGCACGTGCGCGTCGACGAGCGGACGGCGTCGTTCCTCGCCCTGGGCCTGGCCAGGGCGTCGGGGCGGCCGGTGCCGGTGCTCACCACGTCCGGGACGGCGACGGCGCACCTGCACGCCGCCGTCCTCGAGGCCGACGCGGCCGGGATCCCGCTGCTCGCGCTGACCGCCGACCGCCCGCCGGAGCTGCGCGACACCGGCGCCAACCAGACGATCGCCCAGCCGGGGATGTACGGCCGGGCGGTGCGCGCCGCGGTCGACGTCGGCGTCCCGGAGGCCGGGCGGGAGGCGGCGCAGAACCGGTACTGGCGCTCCCTGGTGGCCAAGGCCCTGCTGACCGCGCGCGGCACGCTCTCCGGCGACCCCGGCCCCGTGCACCTCAACCTGCCGTTCCGCGAGCCGCTCATGCCCGAGGGGGCCGTCCCCGAGCTGACCGGTCCGTGGGCCGGCCGTCCGGACGGCGCGCCGTGGACGGCCGCGACCGCACCGTCCCCGGCCCCGGTCGGGGACGCCGGCCCGGCGCGCACCCTGGTCGTCGTCGGCGACGCACCCCCGGCGCTGGGCCGGGCGGCGGCCGCGCTGGCGACCGCGCAGGGCTGGCCGGTGGTCGCCGAGCCGTCCAGCGGCGCGTGGGGGGCGTCGCTGCGCGCCGGCGCGCTGCTGCTGGGCGCGCCGGACTGGCTGGCCGGGCACCGCCCCGAGCGGGTGCTGGTCGTGGGCCGGCCGACGCTGTCGCGGCCGGTGTCGGCGCTGCTGTCCGACCCCGCCGTCCGGGTCGAGACGGTCGCCGCCGCACCGCGCTGGGCCGACGCCGGACGGTCGACCGCCGCCGTGGGCGCGCTGCCGGCCGGTGGCGCGCCGGGCGACGCCGCCTGGCGGGGACGGTGGGCGGCCGCGGCCGCGCGGGTGGGGACGGCGGTCGACGAGCTGCTGGACGCGGCCGAGGGGCTGACCGCGGCCCGGCTGGCCCGTGACCTCGTCGCCGGCCTGCCCGACGGCGCGCTGCTGGTGCTGGGCTCCTCCACCCCGGTGCGCGACGTCGACCGGCTGGCCGTCCCCCGGGCGGGGGTGACCGTGCTGGCCAACCGGGGCGTGGCCGGCATCGACGGCACGGTGTCCACCGCCGTCGGCGCCGCGCTCGTGCACCAGCGGGCCGGGGGCGGCCCGGCCGTCGCGCTCCTGGGCGACCTCACGTTCCTGCACGACCTGCAGGGGCTGCTCGGCGGCGAGGGCGAGCCGCGCCCGGACCTCACCCTGGTCGTGCCCGACAACGACGGCGGCGGCATCTTCGCCCAGCTGGAGCCCGGGCAGCCGCAGTACGAGGCCGGCTACCGGCGGGTGTTCGGCACCCCGCACGGCCGCGACCTCGTCGCCGTGGCCGAGGCGCTCGGCTGGACCGCGGTCCGGGTCGACCGCCCCGACGACCTCGCCGCCGCGGTCGCCGCCGGAGGGCCCCGGGTGGTCGTCGTCCGCACCGGTCAGCGCGCCGAGGCCGACCTCGCCCGGCAGCTGCGCACCGCCGCGACCGAGGCCCTGGGCTGATGGCCGCGCCCGCCACCGTCGAGGAGTACCTGGCCGGGCTGCCCGAGGAGGTGCGGGGGCGGATGGCGGCGATCCGGGCCGCCATCCGGGACGCCGTCCCCGGGGTCGGCGAGACGATCCGGTACGCGATGCCCACGTTCACCCTCGACGGCCGGTAGGTGGTGCACGTCGCCGCCTGGAAGCGGCACATCGCGCTGTACCCGCTGCCCGAGCCGGGCGCCGCCCCGATCTCGGGGAGGAGGTGGCGCCCTACCGCGGTGCGAAGGACGCGATGCACCTCCCGCACCGCGACCCGCTGCCCCTGGACCTGGTGGTGCGGGTGGTGCAGGTCCTGGCCCGTCACGCCGAGGGCTGATCGAGTGGCTGCCGGGAGGCCGGCGGAGCACGCTGTGACCCCCGTCCCACCGTGCTGGAGGAGCCTGCGATGGTGAGCCCCGAGCCCGAGACCGGCCGCGAGTTCTGGCGCGACATCAAGCCGATCGAGAACGTCTTCCGCAAGGACGCCGCCCCCGAGATCTTCCTGCCCGACACCCTCGACGACGACGAGCGGTACTTCATCCCGCTGTCGGACACCGTCGGCTCGCGCCCGCTGTGGATCTCGCTGACCCAGAACCGGTGGGCCGACGTCCTCTGGGCGAGGGAGGCCGGGCTGGTGAACCGGCACTACCACCCGCACCAGGTCTTCGGGTACACGCTGTCGGGCAAGTGGAGCTACCTGGAACACGACTGGGTGGCCACCAGGGGGACCTTCGTCTACGAGACGCCGGGCGAGGCGCACACCCTGGTGGCGCACGAGTCCGACGAGCCGATGCGGGTGCACTTCAACGTGACCGGCCCGCTGATCTGGCTCGACGAGGACGGCCAGCCCAACGGCACCTTCGACGCCTACGACTACCTGGAGCTCGCCCGCGAGCACTACGAGCGCGTGGGTCTGGGCGCCGAGGCGGTGGAGCGGCTGCTGCGCTAGCTCTCCAGTGCCGCCTGGAACGCGGCGAACTTGGCCTGGGTCTCGGCGAGCTCCGCGGCCGGGTCGGATCCGGCGACGATCCCGCAGCCGGCGAACAGCCGCGCCGACGCCGGGTCGTCGTCGCAGAGCTGGGCGCAGCGCAGTGCGAGGCCGAACTCGCCGTCCCCGCGGGCGTCGAGCCAGCCGACCGGGCCGGCGTAGCGGCCGCGGTCCATGCCCTCGAGCTCGGCGATCAGCCCGGCGGCGGCCGGGGTGGGGGTGCCGCAGACCGCGGCGGTGGGGTGCACCGCGCCGACGAGCTCCAGCAGCCCGGCCCGGCCGCGGGCACCGCCGCGCGCCTGGACGCCGGTGACGTCGGTGGCCAGGTGGCGCACGTTGGCCAGCGTCAGGAGCTCCGGCTCCTCCGGCGCGGTGAGGGTGGCGCAGTAGGGCTGCAGGGCCCCCACCAGCGAGTCGACGGCGAGCGCGTGCTCGGCGCGGTCCTTGGCCGAGCCGAGCAGCGCCGCGGCGAGCCGGTCGTCGTCGGCGCCGGCCCCGCGGGGCGCGGTGCCGGCCAGCACGCGGGAGGAGAGGGTGCGGCCGGTGCGGCGCAGCAGCAGCTCCGGCGTCGCCCCGAGCAACCCGTCGACGGCGAAGGTCCAGCAGTCCGGGAACCGCGCGGCGAGCCGGGCCAGCAGCGACCGGGGGTCGAGCGGGGCGTCCGCGGTCACCAGCAGGTCGCGGGCGAGGACCACCTTCTCCAGCTCCCCGGCGGTGATGCGCTCGACAGCCGCCTCGACCGTCGAGCACCACGACGCCGGGTCCAGCGCGCCGTCGGCGTAGCGCAGCCGGCCCAGCGCGGCGGGCACCGCGGCCGGTGCGGACGCCAGCACCTCGGCGGGGTCGGCGTCGCCGACGGTGGTCACCCAGGCGACGCCGTCGCGCCGGCCGACGACCACCTCGGGGACGACGAACACCGACGTCCCCGAGGCGGGGTCGAAGGCGATGCCGGCGAAGAGGACCGGCCCGGACCCGGGGACGCCGATCGGGTCGTCGACGTCGAGGCCGGCGCCGTACTCGGCCCACCAGTCGGCCGCCTCGGCGAGCGCGGTCGGCCCCGAGACCTCCAGCCGGGCGGCCTCGCCCCAGCCGACCAGCCCCTCGCCGCGGCGCACCCAGGACAGCGCGCCGGTCGCGGGGAGGAGCTCCAGCAGGGCGGGGGCCGCGGGCAGCGGCGTCGTGGTGACGAGAGGGGTGACCGCGTCCCGGGAGGTCACGGCAGCCACTGTCACAGGACCCAGCGTAGGCAGCCCGGTAGCGTCGCCGCTGTGGGAGACCGGCGAGAGAGCGCACACACCGCGGGGTTGCGGGCCGGTCTGGACAAGCAGCCGGCCGACGTCGCGGCCATGTTCGACCGGGTCGCCCGGCGCTACGACGTCACCAACACGGTGCTCTCCGGCGGCCTGGACGCCTCCTGGCGGCGGGCCACCCGCGAGGCCCTCGGTGCGCGCCCGGGGCAGACGGTGCTCGACGTGGCGGCGGGGACCGCGGTCTCCACGGTCGAGCTTGCCGCCGGGGGCGTCTCCGCGATCGCCTGCGACTTCTCCCAGGGCATGCTGCGGGCAGGGGCGTCGCGCCCGGTGCCCAAGGTGGCCGGCGACGCGATGGCCCTCCCGCTGGCCGACGAGAGCGTCGACGGCGTGGTCATCTCCTTCGGCCTGCGCAACGTCGCCGACCCCGACGCGGCGCTGCGCGAGTTCTCCCGCGTCACCCGGCCCGGCGGCAGCCTGGTGGTCTGCGAGTTCTCCAGCCCGACCTGGGCGCCGTTCCGCACCGTCTACACCGAGTACCTGATGCGGGCGCTGCCGCGGATCGCCCGCGCGGTGAGCAGCAACCCCGACGCCTACGTGTACCTCGCCGAGTCCATCCGGGCCTGGCCCGACCAGCCGGCGCTGGCCGCGCGGCTGCAGGCGGCCGGCTGGGCCGACGTGGGCTGGCGGGACCTCACCGGCGGCATCGTCGCGCTGCACCGCGGCCGCAAGCCCCGCGCCTGACCCCCTCCGCGGGCGGGATCGCCGATCTCGCACACCTCCGCGCCCACGACCCGCGAGATCGCCGGTCTCGCTCGCCGGCTCGGCTCCGAGCTGCGGAGATCCCCTGTCCCGGCACCCTGGGCACGACCGTGACGTGCGTCTCCCGGAAGGGTGACTTGTCAGCAACGTCACACCCAGGCCTAGAGTGGAGCCGACGGACTTTGTGAACCATTTCACAAAGTCGGCACACTCCAGGGGAGGGGTCGACGGTGGACGTGCGCGACCGGCGGGCCGACGTGGTCGTCGTCGGTGCCGGTCCGGCCGGGTCGGCGGCGGCGTGGCACCTGGCCCGCGCCGGGCGGGACGTCGTCGTGCTCGAGAAGTCCCCGTTCCCGCGGGAGAAGGTCTGCGGCGACGGGCTCACCCCGCGCGGCGTGAAGGCGCTGGCCGACCTGGGCGTGGACACCACCGGGTGGGTCCGGCACAAGGGGCTGCGCGTCACCGGCGGCGGTCAGGTGGTCGAGGTCGACTGGCCGGTGCTGGAGCGGTGGCCCTCCCACAGCCTGGTACGCAACCGCCGCGACCTCGACGCGCAGCTCCTCGCGCACGCGCGGGACGCCGGCGCGCGGGTCGTCCACGAGGTCGCCGTCTCCGCGCCGCTGCTCGACGACGCCGGCCGGGTCGTCGGCGTGCACGCCGAGCACGGGCCGGACCGGGAGCCGGCGACCTGGCGGGCGCCGCTGGTCGTCTCTGCCGAGGGGCTGTCGGGGCGGCTCGGCAAGGCCCTCGGGCTCGTCCGCCGGGAGGACCGGCCGCTCGGCGTCGCCGTCCGCCGGTACGTCCGCTCGCCGCGCACCGGCGACGAGTACCTCGACATCTCCTTCGACCTGTCGCCGACAGGCCCCAGCGCGGACTCGATGCCCGGCTACGGCTGGGTGTTCGGCATGGGTGACGGCACCAGCAACGTGGGCTTCGGGCTGCTCGACCGCCGCCGCGGCACGGGCGCCGAGCCGCGCACGGTGCTGCGGGAGTGGCTGGCCACGCTCCCGCCCGAGTGGGAGCTCGGGGAGGAGTCCGCGGTCACCCCGCTGCGCGGTGCGGGCCTGCCCATGGCGCTGCACCGCCGTCCGGCCTACACCCGGGGGCTGCTGCTGGCCGGCGACGCCGCCGGCGCCGTCAACCCGTTCAACGGCGAGGGCATCAGCTACGCGCTGGAGACCGGCGCCATGGCGGCGGAGGCGGCGATCGAGGGCCTGGGCCGCCCGGCGGGCCCCGCTCGCGAGGAGGCGCTGCGCCGGTACCCGGCCCGGCTCCGCGAGGAGTACGGCCGCCACCACCGGCTCGGCATGGCCTTCCTCGCGCTCCTCGACCGCCCTGACCTGGTTCGCTTCGCCACCGCGCACGGGCTCAAGCGGCCGGCGTTGGTCGGTGCGGCCCTGCGGCTGATGGGCAACCTCTCCGACGGCCGGGACGGCGACCGCTTCGACCGCGTCGTCGCCGTCCTCACCCGACTGGCTCCGGCGGTCTGACCATGCATCCCGTCACGCCCCGCTGCCGTGTCGACACGTCGTGTCCACGATCACCTGTTACCGACAGCGTGATCTCCATCACCGTAGGGTGCCGCTGATGCTCTCGACCTACGTCCCGATCGTCGGGCTGTTCGCCTTGGCCGCGGCGTTCGCGCTGTTCTCGGTCACGGTCGCGCCGTTCGTCGGGCCCCGCCGCTACAACCGCGCCAAGCTCGCCGCCTACGAGTGCGGCATCGAGCCGGTCGACCAGCCGCTCACCGGCGGCCGGTTCCCGGTCAAGTACTACCTGGTGGCGATGTTGTTCATCGTCTTCGACATCGAGATCGTCTTCCTCTACCCGTGGGCCGTGGCCAACGACGCGCTCGGCGTCTTCGGGCTGGTCGAGATGGTCGTGTTCATCGGCACCGTCTTCATCGCGTACGCCTACGTCTGGCGCCGCGGTGGGCTCGACTGGGACTGACAGGAGCGCACCCATGGGACTCGAGGAGAAGCTGCCGAGCGGCGTCCTGCTGACCACGGTCGAGAAGCTGGTCAACTGGACCCGCAAGTCCTCGCTGTGGCCGGCCACCTTCGGGCTGGCCTGCTGCGCGATCGAGATGATGGCCACCGGCGCCGGGCGCTACGACCTGGCCCGCTTCGGCATGGAGGTCTTCCGGGCCTCGCCGCGGCAGGCCGACCTCATGATCGTGGCCGGGCGGGTGAGCCAGAAGATGGGTCCGGTCCTGCGCCAGATCTACGACCAGATGCCCGAGCCGCGGTGGGTGCTGGCGATGGGCGTGTGCGCCAGCTCCGGCGGGATGTTCAACAACTACGCGATCGTCCAGGGCGTCGACCACATCGTGCCGGTGGACATGTACCTGCCGGGCTGCCCGCCGCGGCCGGAGATGCTCACCGACGCCATCCTCAAGCTCCATCACAAGATCATGAACGAGCCGCTGGGCCCGAAGCGGGCGCGCGAGCTGGAGCGCGCGCGGGAGGAGGGCCGGGCGAAGGACCTCCTGGTCGAGATGCCGTCGACGGTGCGGGTGGACAAGGCGGCGCGGGAGGCCTACGAGCGGGCCGCCGCCGAGCGGCGCACCGGCCAGTTCGCGATCGAGCAGCGGGGCGGGAACGCCGTCCTGCTGCCGGAGCCCTACGTGCGGGGTGCCCGATGACCGGGCCGGGCGACCGCAGCGGCACCGACGCCGGCCAGGGCGCGGTGGCTCCCTCGGGTGGCTTCCGCAAGGGCGCGTTCGGGGTCTCCGGCAGCGGCGACACCTCCGGCTTCGGCGGGCTGGTGCGGGTCGAACCCGGCGGCGCGGTCGCACTGCACTCGACCGACCGGCCCTACGGCGGGTACTTCGACGAGGTCACCGACGCGCTGATCGAGGCGGTCGGCCCGGCGACCTACGACGCCGCGGTGCAGCGGGTGCTGGTCGACCGCGGCGAGATCACCTACTTCGTCGCCCGGGAGCACCTGCTGACGCTGGTGCAGGCCCTGCGCGACGACGAGGCGCTGCGCTTCGAGCTGTGCAGCAGCGTCTCCGGCGTCGACTACCTCGACAGCGGCGGTCCCTCGGCGACGCCGGGCCGGCCCCGGCTGCACGTCGTCCTGCACCTGACGTCGATGACCTACCGGCGGCGCATCCGGCTGGAGGTCGCCGTCCCCGCCGAGGACCCGCACGTCCCGTCGGTCACCGGGATCTACCCGACGGCGGACTGGCACGAGCGCGAGACCTGGGACATGTTCGGCGTCGTCTTCGACGGGCACCCGGCGCTGACCCGGATCCTCATGCCCGACGACTGGGACGGCCACCCCCAGCGCAAGGACTACCCGCTCGGCGGGGTCCCGGTCGAGTACCACGACGCCACCATCCCGCCGCCGGACACCCGCCGGAGCTACCGATGACGAGCACGTACAACGCCAGCGACCCGTACGCCGGCTCCCGGGAGACCACCGAGGGCCGCGTCTACACCGTCACCGGCGGCGACTGGGACCAGACCCTCGGCACCGAGGCGTACGGCGAGGAGCGGCTCGTCGTCAACATGGGCCCGCAGCACCCGTCCACCCACGGCGTGCTCCGGCTCGTGCTCGACCTCGAGGGCGAGACGGTCACCAAGGCGCGGGTGGTCATCGGCTACCTGCACACCGGCATCGAGAAGAACACCGAGTACCGCACCTGGACGCAGGGCACGACCTTCGTGACGCGGATGGACTACCTGTCCCCGCTGTTCAACGAGGCCGGCTACTGCATGGCGGTCGAGAAGCTGCTGGGGATCGAGGTGCCGCAGCGGGCGCAGACCGTCCGCGTGCTGGTGATGGAGCTCAACCGGATCGCCTCGCACCTGGTCGCGCTGGCCACCTTCGGCATGGAGATGGGCGCGCTCACCGGCATGACCAACGGCTTCCGCGAGCGGGAGCTGGTGCTCGACCTGCTCGAGGAGATCACCGGGCTGCGGATGAACCACGCCTACATCCGTCCCGGCGGGCTGGCCCAGGACCTCCCCGAGGGCGTGGTCGAGCACATCCGCGAGTTCCTCGACGTGATGCCGGCGCGGGTGGCCGACTTCCACAAGCTGCTCACCGGCCAGCCGATCTGGCAGGCCCGGCTCAAGGACGCCGGCTACCTCGACGTCACCGGCTGCGTCGCGCTCGGCGTCACCGGGCCGGTGCTGCGCGCCGCCGGGCTGCCGTGGGACCTGCGCAAGGTCGAGCCGTACCTGGGCTACGAGACCTACGACTTCGAGGTGCCCACCGCCGACACCTGCGACGCGTGGGGCCGCTACCTGGTCCGCATGGCCGAGGTGAACGAGTCGCTGAAGATCATCGAGCAGGCGCTGGATCGGCTGGAGCCCGGGCCGGTGATGGTGCAGGACAAGAAGATCGCCTGGCCCGCGCAGCTGTCCCTCGGCCCCGACGGCATGGGGAACTCCCTCGAGCACGTGAAGCACATCATGGGCCAGTCGATGGAGGCCCTGATCCACCACTTCAAGCTGGTCACCGAGGGATTCCGCGTGCCGGCCGGACAGGTCTACGTGCCGATCGAGTCACCGCGCGGCGAGCTCGGCTACCACGTGGTCAGCGACGGCGGCACCCGGCCGTGGCGCGTCCACGTGCGCGACCCCAGTTTCGTGAACCTGCAGGCGACGGCCGCGATGAGCGAGGGCGGCATGATCGCCGACGTCATCGCCGCGATCGCCTCCCTGGACCCGGTGATGGGTGGTGTCGACCGATGAGCGCGCTCCCGGGGAGTGCCGAGGGCACGGCGGTCACGGGGCTGGACTCCAGCGCCGTCGAGCCCGCGGCCGCCGATCTGCCGCCGCTGACCGAGCAGACCCGGCTGGAGGCGCGGGAGATCATCGCCCGCTACCCGCAGCCGCGGTCGGCGCTGCTGCCGATGCTGCACCTGGTGCAGAGCTACCAGGGCTACGTCTCGCCCGAGGGCGTGGCGCTGTGCGCCGAGGAGCTCGGCCTCACCAAGGCCGAGGTCGGCGCGGTCGCGACCTTCTACACGATGTACAAGCGCCGTCCCACCGGCCGGCACCTGGTCAGCGTCTGCACCAACACGCTGTGCGCCGTCCTCGGCGGGCAGCGGATCTTCGACGCGCTCGCCGCCGACCTCGGCGTGCACCACGACGAGACCGCGCCCGACGGCTCGGTCACCCTCGAGCACGCCGAGTGCCTGGCCGCCTGTGACTACGCGCCGGTGGTCACCGTCGACTACGAGTTCTACGACCAGCAGGACGTCGACAGCGCCCGCGCGCTGGTCGCGGCCCTGCGGAGCGGGGAGAAGCCGCACCCCACCCGGGGCGCCCCGCTCACCGACTTCCGTGGCGTCTCCCGCCAGCTGGCCGGGTTCGACCAGTACGGCGACCAGGCGTCCCGGCGTGCCGCCATCGACGCCGAGGGCGCGATCGAGCCGACGCTGGCCGGGCTGCGGCTGGCCGCCGAGCGCGGCGAGTGGGCCCCGCCGATGCCCGGGCCCGAGCAGCCCGCGGCCGACACCGGTGCGCCGCGGGAGACCGTCGCGCCGTCGGGCCGCACGGAGAAAGGACCCCGTCCTCCCCACCCTTCGCAGGCTCAGGGCGGGACCCGGGACGGAGCCGGTCAGACACCGGAGGAGGAGGCGGCCGACGCCCGCGTCGCGGCCGCTGACACCCCGGCCGAGCGGGCCGGTGCCGCCCAGGCCCACCCCGACAAGGGGGCCGAGTACGGGCAGCCGCGGGGACGGCAGCGGGCCGGCACCGAGAACCCGCCCGCCGCCGAACCGGCCACCGGCACGAACCCCACCGACGGGAAGGCGTGACATGCCCCTCGCACCCGTGCTGACCACCCGCTGGGCGCAGCCGCAGTCCTGGCGGCTGGCGACCTACGAGCGGCTCGACGGCTACACCGCGCTGCGCACGGCGCTCGGCATGACCCCCGACGAGCTCGTCGCGCTGGTCAAGGACTCCGGCCTGCGCGGGCGCGGGGGCGCCGGCTTCCCGACCGGCATGAAGTGGAGCTTCATCCCGCAGCCCAAGCCGGGGGAGACGCCGACCGGCCCGGCCGCGATGCCCAAGTACCTCGTGGTCAACGCCGACGAGGGGGAGCCCGGCACCTGCAAGGACCTCCCGCTGATGATGGCCGACCCCCACTCGCTCATCGAGGGCGTGGTCATCGCGGCCTACGCCATCCGGTCGAAGCTCGCGGTCATCTACGTCCGCGGCGAGGCCGTGCACGCGCACCGCCGGCTGGTCAACGCCGTCCAGGAGGCGTACGCGGCCGGCTACCTCGGCACCGACGTCCTCGGCTCCGGCTACGACCTCGAGCTGATCGTGCACGCCGGGGCCGGCGCCTACATCTGCGGCGAGGAGACCGCGCTGCTGGACTCCCTCGAGGGCTACCGCGGCCAGCCGCGGCTCAAGCCGCCGTTCCCCGCCGTCGCCGGTCTCTACGGCGCCCCGACGGTGATCAACAACGTCGAGACGCTGGCCAGCGTGCCGTTCGTCGTCCGCGGCGGGTCGGACTGGTTCAAGGAGTTCGGCCCCGAGAAGTCGCCCGGCCCGAAGATCTACTCGCTGTCGGGGCGAGTCGTCCGTCCCGGCCAGTACGAGGCCCCCATGGGGACGACGATGCGCGAGCTGCTGGAGATGGCCGGCGGCGTCCGCCCCGGGCACCGGCTGAAGTTCTGGACGCCGGGCGGCTCGTCGACGCCGTACTTCACCCCCGAGCACCTCGACGTGCCGCTCGACTTCGACTCCGTCGCCGCGGCGGGTTCGATGCTGGGCACCACCGCGCTGATGGTCTTCGACGAGACCGACTCCATCGTCGAGGCCACCCTGCGCTTCACCGAGTTCTACGCGCACGAGAGCTGCGGCAAGTGCACCCCGTGCCGCGAGGGGACGTACTGGCTGGTCCAGATCCTGCAGCGGCTGGTCGACGGGAAGGGGACGGCGGCCGACCTCGACCTGCTGACCGACACCTGCGACAACATCCTGGGCCGCTCCTTCTGTGCCCTCGGCGACGGCGCGACCAGCTGCATCAGCAGCTCGCTGAAGTACTTCCGCGACGACTACGTCGCCCTGCTGCCGCCGGAGGAACAGGCCCGCCTCGGCCGCAGCCTCCGGCTCGAGCCCGTCGGAGTGGCCTCGTGACGACGCCCCAGCCCGCACCCGCCGCCGTCCCGGCCGTGCCGGGCCCGCACACCCCGCCGGACGCGGTGCACTGCGTCATCGACGGGTTCGACGTCGCCGTGCCCAAGGGGACGCTGATCATCCGGGCCGCCGAGATGATCGGCGTCCAGATCCCGCGGTTCTGCGACCACCCGCTGCTCGAGCCGGTCGGCGCCTGCCGGCAGTGCCTGGTCGAGGTGGAGGGCCAGCGCAAGCCGGTGGCCTCGTGCACCATGCCGGTCACCGACGGGATGGTGGTGAAGACGCAGCTCACCAGCCCGGTCGCCGACAAGGCGCAGCAGGGCACGATGGAGCTGCTGCTGATCAACCACCCGCTGGACTGCCCGGTCTGCGACAAGGGCGGCGAGTGCCCGCTGCAGAACCAGGCGATGAGCAACGGCCGCGCCGAGAGCCGCTTCGTCGACGTCAAGCGGACCTACCCCAAGCCGCTGCCGATCAGCAGCGAGGTCCTGCTCGACCGGGAGCGCTGCGTGCTGTGTGCCCGCTGCACGCGGTTCTCCCAGCAGGTCGCCGGCGATCCCTTCATCGAGCTGTTCGAGCGCGGCGCGCTGGAGCAGGTGGCGATCTACGAGGACGAGCCGTTCTCCTCCTACTTCTCCGGCAACACCACCCAGATCTGCCCGGTCGGTGCGCTGACCAGCGCCCAGTACCGGTTCCGTTCCCGCCCGTTCGACCTGCGCAGCGAGCCCAGCGTCTGCGAGCACTGCGCGTCGGGCTGCGCGCAGCGCACCGACTACCGGCGCGGCAAGGTCCTCCGCCGGCTGGCCGGCGAGGAGCCCGAGGTCAACGAGGAGTGGAACTGCGACAAGGGTCGCTGGGCCTTCCGGTACGCCACCGCCAACGACCGGCTCACCACGCCCCTGGTCAGGCGGGACGGCGTGCTGCAGCCGGCGTCCTGGCCGGAGGCGTGGGCCGCGGCGGCCGAGGGGCTGCGCGCGGCACGCGAGGCCGGCGGCGTCGGCGTCCTGCCCGGCGGCCGGCTGACGGTCGAGGACGCCTACGCCTACGCCAAGTTCGCGCGGGTCGCGCTCGGCACCAACGACGTCGACGCCCGCGCCCGGGCGCACTCGGCCGAGGAGCTGGCCTTCCTCACCGCGCACGTGGCCGGCACGGGGCCCTTCAACGGCGCCGTCACCTACGCCGACCTCGCCGACGCCTCCGCGGTGCTGCTCGCCGGGTTCGAGCCGGAGGAGGAGTCGCCGATCGTCTTCCTGCGGCTGCGGCGGGCAGTGCGCACGCGCAAGCTGCCGGTGTTCGACCTCGCGCCGTTCGTCACCCGGGCGGCCGAGAAGCTGCAGGCCACCGTGCTCACCACGCTGCCCGGCACCGAGGCCCGCTCGCTGGCCGCGCTCGCCGAGGGCACGTGGGGCGGGCCGGCGGTCGAGGCGCTGCGGCAGCCGGGCGCGGTGGTGCTCGCCGGGGAGCGCCTGGCCGAGGTGCCCGGCGCGTTCTCCGCGCTGGCCGCCCTCGCCCGCACGACCGGCGCCCGCGTGGCCTGGGTGCCGCGCCGGGCCGGGGAGCGCGGCGCGGTGGAGGCCGGCGCACTGCCGACCCTGCTGCCCGGTGGCCGCCCCGTCTCCGACGCCGGGGCCCGCGCCCAGGTCGCCGCCGCCTGGGGCGTCGCCGAGCTGCCGGCCACCCCCGGCCGCGACACCGACGGCATCCTCGCCGCGGTCACCCACGGGCAGCTCAAGGGCCTGCTGGTCGGCGCCGTCGACCCGGCCGACCTGCCCGACCCGCGGCTGGCCGAGGCGGCGCTGGCCGACGCCGACTTCGTGGTCAGTCTGGAGCTGTTCCCGAGCGCGGTCACGGCGCACGCCGACGTCGTCCTCCCGGTCGCCGCCGCCCCGGAGAAGGCCGGGAGCTACCTGGACTGGGAGGGCCGGCTGCGGCCCTTCGACGCCACGCTGCACGGCACCGGCCAGCTGCCCGACGGCCGGGTGCTGCAGGGCCTGGCCGACGAGCTGGACGTCGACCTGCGGCTGCCCGGCCCCGAGGCGGCCCGCGCGGAGCTCGCCGCCCTGGGCGTCGTCGCGGTGCGGCCCGACGTGACCGGCCTCGACGTCCCCCCGCCGGACGACCCGCCACTGGCCGAGGACGAGGCGGTGCTCGCCTCCTGGCGGCAGCTGCTGGACGTCGGCACCCTGCAGCGCGACGAGCCCGAGCTGGCCGGCACCGCCCGCCCGCCGGTCGCCCGCCTC
The DNA here is from genome assembly GCF_054050215.1 of Geodermatophilus sp. SYSU D01186. Lineage (NCBI taxonomy): Bacteria > Bacillati > Actinomycetota > Actinomycetes > Geodermatophilales > Geodermatophilaceae > Geodermatophilus > Geodermatophilus sp. SYSU D01186. The sequence goes on from NZ_JBJGYW010000001.1 coordinate 120,341, forward strand.
GGCAAGGACGCCGCCCGCCGGCTGGGCCTCGCCGACGGCGACCGGGTCACCGTGTGCGGCGCGATGGGGGAGATCAGCCTGCCGGTGCAGGTCACCGAGATGCCCGACCAGGTGGTGTGGCTGCCGATGCGCTCGCCCGGCAGCGAGGTCCGCAGCCGGCTGGGCACCGCGCCCGGCGGCGTCGTCCGTCTCGTCGCTGCGTCCTCACCCACCCCGACCACCCCGGCAGGTGCCGAGTGAGCGTGCTCGCCGCGACCGACCAGCCGACGCTCGCCGACTTCGGCACCGACGTCTGGTGGATCGTCCTCATCAAGATCGTCGGCGTCTTCGCCGTCCTGGTGCTGCTGACGCTGTTCGCCATCGTCTTCGAGCGCAAGGTCGTCGCCCGCATGCAGCAGCGGATCGGCCCCAACCGGGTCGGCCCCCGCGGCTACCTGCAGAGCCTCGCCGACGGGCTGAAGCTGGCGTTCAAGGAAGACATCATGCCGGCGCTCGCGGACAAGCCGGTCTACTTCCTGGCACCGGTGATCGCCACCATCCCGGCGTTCCTGGCCTTCTCGGTCATCCCGCTCGGCCCGACGGTGAGCATCTTCGGCCAGCGCACGCCGCTGCAGCTGACCGACGCCCCCATCGGCGTCCTCGTGGTGCTGGCCTGCTCGGCGATGGGCGTCTACGGCATCGTGCTGGCCGGCTGGGCGTCGGGCTCGACCTACCCGCTGCTGGGCAGCCTGCGCAGCGCCGCGCAGATGGTCAGCTACGAGATCGCGATGGGGCTGTCGATCGTCGCGGTGTTCCTCTACGCGGGCTCGATGTCGACCTCGGAGATCGTCGCGGCGCAGGCCGACGGCAACCCGGTCTCCTTCTTCGGCCTCGAGTTCACCGGGCCCAGCTGGTACGCGATCCTGCTGCCGGTCTCGTTCGTCATCTACGTCGTCGCCGTCGTGGGTGAGACCAACCGCGCCCCGTTCGACCTGCCCGAGGCCGAGAGCGAGCTGGTCGGCGGCTTCCACACCGAGTACTCGTCGCTGAAGTTCGCGCTGTTCTTCCTCGCCGAGTACATCAACATGGTCACCGTCTCGGCCCTGGCCGCGACGCTGTTCCTCGGTGGCTGGCGGGCCCCGTGGCCGCTGTCCATCTGGGACGGCGCCAACTCCGGCTGGTGGCCGCTGCTGTGGTTCTTCCTCAAGGTCGTCGTCGCGCTGTTCGTCTTCATCTGGCTGCGCGGCACCCTCCCCCGGCTGCGCTACGACCAGTTCATGCGGTTCGGGTGGAAGGTGCTGGTACCGACGGCGCTGGTCTGGATCCTCGCCGTGGCCACCATGCGCACCGTGGCCCGGGAGGCCGACCTCTCCACCGGGCAGGTCGCGCTGTTCGTCGGCGTCCCGATGGCCCTGCTCGTGCTCGCCGTGCTGCTCGTGGCCAGCCGGGCCAGCAACCGGGCCACCCGGATCGCCGCCACGAAGGCCGCGGCCGGCTCGATCCACCCGACCGACGCCGAGCCGGAGGTGCTGCCCCCGGTCGGCCCCCGCCGCCGGCCCGCGCAGCCCACCGGCCCGAGCCGCGCCGAGGGCGGCTTCCCGATCCCGCCCATGGACCTCAAGGTGCCCCCGTCGCCGCGGCTGCGCGGCCGGGAGACCGTCCCCGCCGGCGGCGTGGTCGGCACCGGACGGCGCGCCGCGGCCCCCAGCCAGGAGGACGACGATGTCTGACCGGAACCCGCCCGCCGAGGGCGACGAGAAGGGGCTGGCGCAGGCCTCGCGCGGTGAGCTGGCCCGCCGCGACAGCAACGGCGGCCCGGTCAAGCGGGCCAGCTGGCTGCCCGGTCCCGGCCAGGGCTTCGGTGTCACCTTCGCGCAGATCTTCCGCAAGGTGACCACCGAGGAGTACCCCGAGGTCCCGAAGGTGACCAAGCCGCGCTACCACGGCCGGCACGTGCTCAACCGGCACCCCGACGGGCTGGAGAAGTGCGTCGGCTGCGAGCTGTGCGCCTGGGCCTGCCCGGCCGACGCCATCTACGTGGAGGGCGGCGACAACACCGAGGACGCGCGGTACTCGCCCGGTGAGCGCTACGGGCGGATCTACCAGATCAACTACCTGCGCTGCATCTTCTGCGGCCTGTGCATCGAGGCCTGCCCGACCCGCTCGCTGACCATGAGCAACGACTTCGAGCTGGCCGACGACAACCGCCGCGACCTCATCTACACCAAGGAGCAGCTGATGGCCCCGCTGCTGCCCGGCATGGAGGCCCCGCCGCACCCGATGCGGCTGGGCGAGGACGAGAAGGACTACTACGTGCGGACGCCGGACCGTGGCGTCCCGCCGGTCGACCCGTCCGCCGGTGCGCGCGCGGACCAGCCGGTCGCCGGGGGACGGGCATGAGCGTGCTCGCCGCGGCCGCCGACGAGACCGTGCAGCTCGGCACGGGTGAGGCGGTCGTCTTCTGGGTCCTGGGGCCGATCGCCCTGGCCGGTGCCCTGGGGATGGTGCTCTCCCGCAACGCGGTCCACTCGGCCCTGTGGCTGGTCAACACGATGCTGGCGCTGGGCGTCTTCTACGTCGTCCAGGAGGCGCCGTTCCTGGGCGCGGTGCAGATCATCGTCTACACCGGCGCGATCATGATCCTCTTCCTGTTCGTGCTGATGCTGGTCGGCCGGGACTCCTCCGACTCGGTGGTCGAGACCCTCCGCGGGCAGCGGGTGGCCGCGATCGTGCTGGGCATCGGCTTCGCCGGGCTGGTGGGTGCGGGCATCGCCCGGGCCACCCAGGAGCTCCCGGCCACCGGCCTGGACGCGGTGCAGGGCGGGGACACCAGCAACATCGAGTCGATCGCCGAGGTGCTGTTCACCCGGTACCTGCTGGCCTTCGAGGTGACCAGCGCCCTGCTCATCACCGCCGCCGTCGGCGCCATGGTGCTGGCCCACATCGAGCGCGAGCCCGGCACGCGGCGCACCCAGAAGGAGCTCTCCCGCGCCCGGTTCCTCACCGACCGGCCGCAGACCCTGCCCGGCCCCGGCGTCTACGCCCGGGCCAACTCGGTCGCCGCGCCGGCGCTGCTGCCCGACGGGCGGGTCGCCGAGGACAGCTTCGCCACCGGCATCGAGCCCCAGGAGGTCGAGCAGATGCCGCGTCCCACCGGCCGTGCCGAGCTCGGCAGCCCCGACGCGGCGCTGGGCACCCTCGACCCCGCGCCCCTCGACGGGAACGGTGAGCGATGAGTCTCACGCACTACCTGGTACTCGCCGCGATGCTGTTCACCATCGGCGCGGTCGGCGTGCTCGTGCGGCGCAACGCGATCGTCGTCTTCATGTGCATCGAGCTGATGCTCAACTCGGTGAACCTGACGCTGGTCACCTTCGCCCGGTCCAGCGGCACCGTCGACGGCCAGATCATGGCGTTCTTCGTCATGGTCGTCGCCGCGGCCGAGGTCGTCGTCGGCCTGGCGATCATCATGTCGATCTACCGGACCCGCCGGTCGGCGTCGGTCGACGACGCCAACCTGCTCAAGTACTGAGAACGGGGATCCGGGGATGGACACCGTGCCCGCCGACGGGCTGCTCGCCGCCTCCTGGCTGCTGATCGCGCTGCCGCTGGCCGGCGCCGCCGTGCTGCTGCTGGGTGGCCGGCGCACCGACCGCTGGGGTCACCTGCTGGGCGTGGCCACGGTGGTCATCGCCTTCGTCATCGGCCTGGCCTGCACGTTCCAGCTGGACGGGCGCTCGGTGAGCGTCGACCTGTTCACCTTCGTGGCCAGCGGGTCGCTGGACGTGCAGGCCGGGCTCCTCTACGACCCGCTGTCGGCGGCGTTCGTCCTGCTCATCACCGGCGTGGGCGCGCTGATCCACGTCTACTCCGTCGGCTACATGGCCCACGACCCCGGGCGCCGGCGGTTCTTCGCCTACCTCAACCTGTTCGTCGCGGCGATGCTGCTGCTGGTCCTCGGCAACAACTTCGTGATGCTCTACGTGGGCTGGGAGGGCGTCGGCCTGGCGTCCTACCTGCTCATCGCCTTCTGGTACGTCCGCCCGACGGCGGCCACCGCCGCGAAGAAGGCGTTCATCATGAACCGGGTCGGCGACGTCGGTCTGGCGCTCGCGATCTTCCTGATGTTCGCCCAGCTGGGCACCGTCACCTACGAGGGCGTCTTCGGCGCGGTCGGCACGCTGGCCGGCGGCACGGTCACCGCCCTGGGGCTGCTGCTGCTCCTCGGGGCCTGCGGCAAGTCCGGCCAGTTCCCGCTGCAGGCGTGGCTGCCCGACGCCATGGAGGGCCCGACCCCGGTCAGCGCGCTGATCCACGCCGCCACCATGGTCACGGCCGGGGTCTACCTCATCGCGCGCTGCGCGCCCGTCTACGACGAGACGCCGACCGCGCGGGCCGCGGTCATGGCCGTCGGCGCGATCACCCTGATGATCGGCGCCATCGCCGGCTGCGCGCAGGACGACATCAAGAAGGTGCTGGCCTACTCGACGGTCAGCCAGATCGGCTACATGTTCCTGGCCGTCGGCCTCGGCCCGATCGGCTACGTCGCGGGCCTGGCGCACCTGCTCACCCACGGCTTCTTCAAGGCCGGGCTGTTTCTCGGCGCCGGCTCGGTCATGCACGCGATGGACGACTCGGTCGACATGCGCCGCTTCGGTGGTCTCGCCTCGAAGATGAAGATCACCTTCGTGACCTTCGGGCTGGGTTACCTGGCGTTGATCGGCTTCCCGTTCCTGTCCGGCTTCTACACCAAGGACGCGATCATCGAGGCCGCGTTCGACCGCGGCGACGGCTGGGGCTACGTGCTGGGCACGATCGCGATCCTGGCCGCCGGGCTCACCGCCTTCTACATGACCCGGCTGATGCTGATGACCTTCTTCGGCCGGCCCAGATGGGAGGACGGCGTCGACCCGCACGAGTCGCCGTCGGTCATGACCGTGCCGATGATCGTGCTCTCCGTGGGCTCGGTGCTCGCCGGCTTCCTGCTGGTCGTGGCCTTCCCGCTGGAGGAGTGGCTGGCCCCGGTGTTCGGCGAGCCGGAGGCGGCCGAGCACGTGGTCGCACCGCTGCTGGTCAGCGTGCTGGTGACGCTCGCGATGCTGCTGGGTGTCGGCGCCGCCTGGTTGTTCGTCGGCCGCCGCGAGGTGCCGCTGACCGCGCCGGTGCGGGTCGCGCTGCCGGTCCGTGCCGCCCGCCGCGCGCTCTACGCCGACACCGTCAACGAGTCGCTGTTCATGCGGCCCGGGCAGTGGCTGACCCGCGCCCTGGTGTTCGTCGACAACCGCGGGGTGGACGGCGCGGTGAACGGGCTCGCGGCCACGCTGGGCGGCTCGTCGTCCCGGCTGGGCCGCACCCAGACCGGCTTCGTCCGCTCCTACGCGCTGTCCATGCTCGGCGGCGCCGTCGTCGTGGCCGGGGCGCTGCTGGCGGTGACGACCGGATGAGCCGGACCCGGACCTCTCGAGAGGCGACTGCACAGTGAGTGACTTCCCGTGGCTGCTGACGATGATCGTGGTCCCGGCGGTCGGTGCGGCCCTCGTCGCCGCCCTGCCCAGGGGCCGGGACGAGCTCGCCAAGCAGGTGGCGCTCGGTGTGAGCGGCCTGGTGCTCCTGCTGGCGGTCCTCGCCACGGTGGCCTTCGACGCCGGAGGCGAGCGGTTCCAGCTCACCACCTCGGTGCCCTGGATCCCCGACTTCGGCGTCGACTTCGCCCTCGGCGTCGACGGCATCGCGCTGGTGATGCTGCTGCTCATCGGGGTCCTGGTGCCGGTGGTCGTGGTCGCCTCCTGGCGGGACACCGCGACGACCAACCGGTCGATGAGCACCTTCTTCGCCTGGCTGCTGCTGCTCGAGGCGATGATGGTCGGCGTCTTCGCCGCGACCGACGTCTTCCTCTTCTACGTCTTCTTCGAGGCGATGCTGGTGCCGATGTACTTCCTGATCGGCAGCTTCGGCGGGCCGCGACGGCAGTACGCGGCGGTCAAGTTCTTCCTCTACAGCCTGGTCGGCGGCCTGGTCATGCTGGCCGCCGTCATCGGGCTGTACGTGGTGAGCAGCAGCGAACTGGGGGAGGGCACCTTCGCCTTCGACGCGCTGCGGCAGATCGACATCGACCCCGGGGTGCAGAAGCTGCTGTTCCTCGGGTTCTTCGTCGCCTTCGCGATCAAGGCCCCGCTGGTGCCGTTCCACACCTGGCTGCCCGACTCCGGTGCCGAGGCCCCCATCGGCGGGGCGGTTCTGCTGGTCGGCGTCCTGGACAAGGTCGGCACGTTCGGCTTCATCCGCTACTGCCTGCCGCTGTTCCCCGACGCCTCCCGCGACCTCGCGCCGTTCGTGCTGGTGCTCGCCGTGGCCGGCATCCTCTACGCCGCGCTGCTGGCGATGGGACAGACCGACATGAAGCGGCTGGTCTCCTACACCTCGATCGCGCACTTCGGCTTCATCGCCCTGGGCATCTTCGCGTTCACCACCGAGGCCGGCACCGGCGCGGTGCTCTACATGGTCAACCACGGCATCGCGACCGGGCTGCTGTTCCTCGTCGTCGGCATGCTCATCGCCCGCGGGGGCTCCCGGCAGATCGGCGACTACGGCGGCCTCGCCACGAAGGCCCCCCTGCTGGCCGGGGTCTTCCTCGTCGCGGGCCTGGCCTCGCTGGCCCTGCCCGGCACGAACAGCTTCGTCAGCGAGTTCCTCGTGCTGATCGGCTCGTTCCCGACCCGGCCGGTGTTCACGATCCTGGCCACCGTCGGCATCATCCTGGCCGCGCTCTACATCCTGCTGATGTACCAGCGCACCATGCACGGCCCGCCGCGCGGCGTCCTCCTCGAACCCGACGAGGGGACGACGACGCCCGCGGCATCCGGGAGCAGCACGGCCACGCTGACGGCGCCGGCGCCGGCGCCGGCGCCGGCCCGGCTGCGGGCCCGGGACCTCTCCCGCCGTGAGCTCGCCGTCGCCGCGCCGATGGTCGCGCTGATCATCGCGCTGGGCGTCTACCCGCAGCCGCTGGTCCGCCTCATCGAGCCCGCCGTCGCCGCCACCATGAGCGACGTCGGCTCCGACCCCGCCGGTGTGCAGCCGGCCGCCGACGTCGAGGGGACCGACTGATGCTCAGCGCGGCAGACGCGATCACCGCTCCGAGCCTGTCCGCGGGCGCCCTGGCGCCGCTGCTGTTCGTCTTCGGCGCCGCCTGCGTCGGCGTCCTCGTCGAGGCCTTCGCCCCGCGGGAGAGCCGGCACCCGGTGCAGGTCGGCGTGGCGCTGGTCGGCACGGTCGGCGGCCTGGTCACCAGCCTCCTGCTGGCCGGCGAGCGGGAGGTCACCGCGGGCGGGGCGCTCGCCGTCGACGGCCCCGCGGTCTTCCTGATGGCCACGATCGCCGGTTTCGGGACGCTGTCAATCCTGCTGTTCGCCGAGCGCTCGCTGGACCCGGCGCGATCGGCGTTCGTCGCCGCCGCGGCGGTGCCGGCCGGCAGCCCGCGCGACCGCGAGCTGCTGACCGCGCCGCGGGTGCAGACCGAGGTCTACCCGCTGGCGACCTTCGCCATCGGCGGCATGATGCTGTTCGTCGCGGCCAACGACCTGCTCATCATGTTCGTCGCGCTGGAGGTGCTCAGCCTCCCGCTGTACCTGATCAGCGGGCTGGCCCGCCGCCGGCGGCTGCTGTCGCAGGAGGCGGCGGTCAAGTACTTCCTGCTCGGCGCCTTCGCCTCGGCGTTCTTCCTCTACGGCCTGGCGCTGATCTACGGCGCCACCGGCAGCGTACGGCTGACCGACATCCGGGCGGCGTCCGCGGCCACCGGCACCGACGTGCTGCTGGTGCTGGGGCTGGGCCTGCTGGTCGTCGGCCTCATGTTCAAGGCCAGCGTCGCGCCCTTCCACGCCTGGACGCCGGACGTCTACCAGGGCGCCCCGACGCCGGTCACCGCCTTCATGGCCGCCTGCACGAAGGTCGCCGCGTTCGGCGCCATCCTGCGGCTGCTCTACGTCGCCTTCGGCACCAGCGAGTGGACGTGGCGGCCGCTCGTCTACGGCATCGCGATCGTGTCGATGGTGGTGGGGTCGGTCCTCGGCCTCACCCAGACCGACCTCAAGCGGATGCTCGCCTACTCCTCCATCGCGCACGCCGGCTTCCTGCTCACCGGTGTCATCGGCTACGGCGGCGGCTCCGACGGTCAGAGCACCGGTGTCCCGGCCACGATGTTCTACCTGCTCGCCTACGGCTTCACCACGCTCGGTGCCTTCGCCGTCCTCACGCTCGTCCGCGACGGCGACGGCGAGGCCACGCACCTGTCGAAGTGGGCGGGGCTGGCCCGGCGGTCCCCGCTGACCGCGGCGGTCATGGGCCTGTTCCTGCTGGCGCTGGCCGGTATCCCGCTCACCAGCGGCTTCACCGCCAAGTTCGCCGTCTTCCGGGCCGCCATCGACGACGGCGCGTGGCCGCTGGTCGTCGTCGCGCTGCTGACGAGCGCGGTGGCGGCGTTCTTCTACGTGCGGGTGCTCGTGCTCATGTACTTCAGCGAGCCCGCCGCCGACGGGCCCACCGTCGGCGTCCCGGGTCTGCCCACCACGATCGTGCTCGCGGTGACCGTCACCGCGACCGTCGTCCTGGGGATCGTCCCCGGGGCGGTGCTGGACCTGGCCGAGCAGGCGGCTATCTTCGTCGGTTGATGACCGGAGCCAGCGCCGCCGTCCACGGGGACACCCCGGCCGAGACCTGGCAGCGGACCTCGACCCCTGCCTCGACCATCGGGCCCTGGCTGCCCGAGGGCGAGCTCGGCGCCCGCCTCGCCGAGGGCCTGGCACGGGTGGAGGCGGCGCTGCTCGAGGCCGTGGACAGCGATCACGACTTCGTCTCGCAGGCGGCCGGCCACCTGGTGGCCGCCGGCGGCAAGCGGTTCCGCCCCCTGCTGGCGCTGCTCGCGGCCGAGCTGGGGGACCCGCTCGCTCCCGGGGTCACCGACGCCGCGGTGGTCTGCGAGCTCACCCACCTGGCGACGCTGTACCACGACGACGTCATGGACGAGGCCGCCGTCCGGCGCGGGGCGCCCAGCGCCAACAGCCGGTGGTCCAACAGCATCGCCATCCTCACCGGCGACTTCCTCTTCGCCCGCGCCTCGGACCTGCTCGCCGACCTCGGCCCGGAGGCGGTGCGCATCCAGGCCCGCACCTTCGAGCGGCTGGTCACCGGGCAGATCCTCGAGACCGTCGGCCCGCGGCCGGGTGCCGATCCGGTCGCCCACCACCTGCAGGTCCTGGCGGACAAGACCGGCTCGCTGGTGGCGACGTCGGCCCGCTTCGGCGCCTCCTTCGCCGGGGCCGGTGAGGAGCTCGTCGCGGCGCTGACCGCCTTCGCGGAGGAGGTCGGGGTGGCCTTCCAGCTCTCCGACGACCTCCTCGACATCGTCAGCCAGGGCGGCGCCTCCGGGAAGTCGCCGGGGACGGACCTGCGCGAGGGCGTCGTGACGCTGCCCGCGCTGTTCGCCCTGGCCGGCGACGACCCCGCCGAGCAGCGGCTGCGCGAGCTGGTCTCCCGCCCCCTCCCGGACGACGCCGAGCACGCCGAGGCGCTGGCCCTGCTGCGCTCGTCGGCGTCGCTGGACCGGGCCACCGAGGTGCTGCGGGAGTACGCCGACCGGGCCCGCGCGCGGCTCTCCGCGGTGCCGGCCGGGCCGGTCCGCGAGGCGCTGTCGGCGCTGTGCGAGTACGTCGTCACGCGCACCAGCTGAGCGGGCAGGGCATGCTGGGCAGGTGCGCGCGCGCCTGACCTGCCTGGTCGTGGTCCTGGCGGTGCTCGGCGGCTGCAGCGGCGGGCAGCCCAACCCTCCGGGAGCGGTCCGGACCCCGGCGTCGGGCACCAGCGGTCCATCCGCGACGGCGACGACCGAACCCCCGGCCGCGGCCCCCGCGCTCGACGTCACGGTGGTCGCCGACGGCCTCGACCACCCCTGGGACGTCGCCCAGGCTCCGGACGGCACCCTGCTGGTCGACGAGCGCGGCGGCGGCCTCACCGCCGTTCTCCCCGACGGCACCGTGCAGGAGGTCGAGGCCGACTTCGACGACCTGTTCGCGACGGGGGAGACCGGGCTCATGGGCCTGCTGCTCGACCCCGCCTTCGAGCAGAACCGGCGCTTCTACACCTGCCAGGGCCGGCAGGACGGCGAGGGCCGCTCGATCGCCGTGGTCGCCTGGACCGTCGACCCGGCCTGGCGCACCGCCACCCGCGTCGCCGATCCACTGCTGGGCGGCATACCGGTCAACGAGGCCTCGGGCCGGCACGGGGGTTGCCGGCTGCGCCTCGACCCGACCGGCGCGATGCTGGTCGGCACCGGTGACAACGCCGTCAGCGCGAACCCGCAGGACCCCGGCACCCTCGCGGGCAAGGTGCTCCGCATCGACCCCGCCACGGGGGCGCCGGCCGCCGGCAACCCGTTCGCGGACCGCCCGGGCGCCGCCGCCTACCTGTGGACCTACGGGCACCGCAACGTCCAGGGGCTGGCCGTGCGCCCCGGCTCCGGCCAGGTCTACGCCGCCGAGCAGGGCACCGACCGGGACGACGAGGTCACCCTCTTGGAGTCCGGCGGCAACAGTGGCTACCGGCCGGGGCCGGGCTACGACGAGAGCGTGCCGATGACCGACCCCTCCCTGCCCGACGTCCTGCCGACGACGTGGGCCTCGGGCGACCCGACCATCGCCACGTGCGGGATCACCTTCCTGGAGGGCGACCAGTGGCAGGCCTACGAGGGGCTGCTCCTGGTCGGCGTCCTCAAGGACCAGGGCGTCCTGGCGCTGCGCGTGGCCGACGACGGCGCGCTGCTCGAGCAGTTCCGGCTGCCCGAGCTCGAGGGCCGGTACGGGCGCATCCGCACCGTCCAGCAGGGCCTCGACGGCTCGCTGTACGTCACCACCGACAACGGGGACGACGCCGACTCCCTACTCCGGGTCACGCCCCGCCCCTGACCCGTCCCCCGACCTCGGGCGAGTCTCCCGTTACGGTCTTGTGGCGGAACTGTGAGTCTCGGAAGGGTGCGCGACGTCCAGGAAGACGGTCGCAGGGACGCGGCCGATGTGGAGGGGGATCTCCCATGCAACGTCGTTCACGCCTGCTGCTCGCCGTACCCGCCGCCACCGCGCTGGTCTTCACCGGCATGTCACCCGCCCTCGCAGGCGGAGACCACCACGACGACGACGACGTCCGGATCGTCGACATCCTCCGGGTCGAGATCGAGAACGACGACGAGGCGCGGGTCTACTTCACCTACGAGTGCGACGAGGACACCGACGACCTCTCGGCGAAGGCCTACGTCCGCCAGGACGACACGAAGTACTCGTCGAGGCACCGCGAGGACATCGAGGACTGCGACGAGGGTGACACGGAGGAGGACTCGGTCCTCGTGAAGCGGAAGTACGGCGACGAGCTCGACGCCGACGACGACGCCAAGGTGACGGTGACCCTGTACGAGGACGGCGACGAGGTCGACAGCGAGACCGAGCGCGACGTCGACGTCGAGGACGACGACAACGGCAACGGCGACGACAACGGCAACGGCAAGGGCCACCACTGATCCCAGCGGTGTGACCCGGCGCTGACCGCCGGGACGCAGGAGGGGCGTCCGGGAACGAAGTCGTTCCCGGACGCCCCTCCTGTTGCGTGGGCTCTCAGCTCAGGCGCTGACCGTCCAGGTGTCGCTGCCGGACAGGATCGCGTCCAGGTCGGCCGGCTGCTGGGCCGCGGCGACCTCGAGCTGGTCGGCCATCATCCGGTCGTAGGTCGGCTTCTGCACTGCCCGGAACACGCCCATCGGGGTGTACCGGAGGTCCTGGCTGGACAGCCGCGACAGGGCGAAGGCGTAGGACGGGTCCTGGCGGGTCACGTCGTGCACCACGATGTCGGCGGCGTCGACCTGGTTGGTCTCGGCGATGCGCAGCCCGCCGAAGTCGTCGCGGACCACGCACGAGGCGCCGTCCGGGCCGAACACCAGCGGCTTGCCGTGCTCGAGCGGGATCGACCACTGCGTGCCGGTGGTCGGGTCCTTGAGCAGGTCGAAGGCGCCGTCGTTGAAGATGTTGCAGTTCTGGTAGATCTCGACCAGCGCGGTGCCCTGGTGCTCCGCGGCCTGCCGCAGCACGTCGGTGAGCCCCTTGCGGTCGGAGTCCATCGCCCGGCCCACGAAGGTGGCGTCGGCGCCGATGGCCAGGGACACCGGGTTGAACGGGTGGTCCAGCGAGCCCATCGGGGTGGACTTCGTGACCTTGCCGACCTCGCTGGTGGGCGAGTACTGACCCTTGGTCAGCCCGTAGATCCGGTTGTTGAACAGCAGGATCTTCAGGTTCACGTTGCGGCGCAGCGTGTGGATCAGGTGGTTGCCGCCGATGGACAGCGCGTCGCCGTCCCCGGTCACCACCCACACGGACAGGTCGGGACGCGAGGCCGCCAGGCCGGTCGCGATCGCCGGCGCGCGGCCGTGGATCGAGTGCATCCCGTAGGTGTTCATGTAGTACGGGAAGCGCGAGGAGCAGCCGATGCCCGAGACGATGACCATGTCCTCGCGGGCGATGCCGAGGCTGGGCAGGAAGCTCTGGACCGCGTTGAGGATGACGTAGTCACCGCACCCGGGGCACCAGCGCACCTCCTGGTCGGTCTTCATGTCCTTGGCCTTGAGGACGGTCTGCTTCTCGCCGTGGGCCGCGACCGAGGCCGCGATCGCGTCGGCGATGGGGCCCTCGGCCGGCATGCCGAGGTCGATGGTGGTCATTCCGCTCCTCCGGTGGGGTCTGCGGCGAGCAGGGCGCCGCTGGTGGAGTCGATGACGTCCTGGATCACCGCGGCGAGCTCGGCGGCCCGGAAGGGCAGCCCGCGCACCTGCGTGTGGCTCTGGACGTCGACGAGGTACTTGGCGCGCAGGAGCAGGGCCAGCTGCCCGAGGTTCATCTCCGGGCAGACGACGCGGTCGTAGCGGCGCAGGACGTCGCCGAGGTCGGCCGGCATCGGGTTGACGTGGCGCAGGTGGATCTGGGCCACCGACCGCCCCGAGCGCCGGATGCGGCGGCAGGCGGCACCGATCGGGCCGTAGGTGGAGCCCCAGCCGATGACGGCCACGCGGGCGTCGCCGTCCGGGTCCTCGACCTCGGTGGGCGGCAGGGTCGCGGCGATGCCGTCGACCTTGGCCTGCCGCAGGCGGGTCATCAGGTCGTGGTTGGCCGGGTCGTAGGAGATGTTGCCGGTCTTGTCGGCCTTCTCCAGCCCGCCGATCCGGTGCTGCATCCCGGCCGTCCCCGGGATCGCCCACGGGCGGGCCAGGGTCTCCGGGTCGCGCAGGTACGGCAGGAACTCGCCGTCCTCACCGTTGGGCTCGGTCGCGAAGTCCACCCGCAGGTCCGGCAGCGACTCGACGTCCGGGATGGGCCACGGCTCGGCGCCGTTGGCGAGGTAGCCGTCGGACAGCAGCATCACGGGGGTGCGGTAGGTCAGCGCGATCCGCGCAGCCTCCAGGGCCGCGTCGAAGCAGTCACCGGGGGAGCGGGGCGCGATGACCGGCAGGGGGGCCTCGCCGTTGCGGCCGAACATGGCCTGCAGGAGGTCGGACTGCTCGGTCTTGGTCGGCAGCCCCGTGGACGGGCCACCGCGCTGCACGTCGATGACCAGCAGCGGGAGCTCGGTCATGACCGCGAGGCCGATGGCCTCGGACTTCAGCGAGATGCCCGGGCCCGACGTCGTCGTGACGCCGAGCGCGCCACCGAAGGACGCACCGATCGCCGAGGCGACGCCGGCGATCTCGTCCTCGGCCTGGAACGTGCGGACGCCGAACGCCTTGTGCCGGGACAGCTCGTGGAGGATGTCCGACGCCGGGGTGATCGGGTAGGCGCCGAGGAAGACCGGCAGCCCCGACCGCTGACCGGCGGCCACGATGCCCAGGGCGAGCGCCTGGTTGCCGGAGATGTTGCGGTAGCGGCCCGGCGCCATCGGGGCGGGCTTGATCTCGTAGGAGACCGCGAACGCCTCGGTCGTCTCGCCGTAGTTGTAGCCGGCCCGGAAGGCGGCGATGTTGGCCGCGGCGATCTCGGGCTTGCGGCGGAACTGGCGCTCCAGGAAGCGGACGGTGCCCTCGGTGGGCCGGTGGTACATCCAGCTCAGCAGGCCGAGGGTGAACATGTTCTTCGAGCGCTCGGCCTCCTTCTTGCCGAGGCCGGAGTCGGCGAGCGCGTCGAGGGTCATGCTGGTCAGCGGCACGCTGACCAGCTGCCAGCCGTCGAGCGAGCCGTCCTCGATCGGGTTGGTGGCGTAACCGACCTTGGCCAGGTTGCGCGGGGTGAACTCGTCGGAGTCGACGATCAGCAGCCCGCCGCCGGGCAGGTCGGACAGGTTCGCCTTCAGCGCGGCCGGGTTCATCGCGACCAGCACGTCCGGGGCGTCGCCCGGGGTCATGATGTCGTGGTCGGCGAAGTGCAGCTGGAAGGAGCTGACACCCGGCAGGGTCCCCGTTGGCGCGCGGATCTCGGCGGGGAAGTTGGGCAGCGTCGACAGGTCGTTGCCGAACGACGCCGTCTCGCTGGTGAAGCGGTTGCCGGTCAGCTGCATGCCGTCGCCGGAGTCGCCGGCCAGGCGGATGACGACCCGGTCGAGCTCGACGACGCTCTTGACGAGGCCGCCGGGAGCCGAGCTGCCCGCCGCGGCGGTGAGGGGCGGGTTGGTCGCAGTCATCAGTGGTGTACCTCCACCGGCCGAGATTACGTGGCTGTCGTGTCGCGGGCCCGTGACGAGAGCCACAGTGCACCTGCCGGGCACGGCCGGCACCAGAACTGGCAACCCCCGCGCGCGTGGAGGCATTCCGTGAGCGCGGTCGCAGTGGCCCACCTGGCCGGGTGGCGGCCCGCACCGAGGGGAACGACGCCCCCCGGTGCGCCGTTGGTCGGGTCGTGCAGCGCTGGAGCAACGGACTGAAGACCGCGGTGCTCCTGGGCCTCATGGGCGGGCTGATCCTGGCCGCCGGTGCGCTCATCGGCGGCCGGAGCGGGCTGTTCATCGCCCTGCTCGTGGCCCTCGGGGTGAACGGCTACGCGTACTTCAACAGCGACAAGCTGGCCCTGCGGGCCATGCGGGCCTTCCCGGTCACCGAGACCCAGGCCCCCGCGCTCTACGCGATCGTGCGGGAACTGGCCACCGAGGCCCGCCAGCCGATGCCCCGGCTGTACGTGAGCCCGACCGACCAGCCCAACGCCTTCGCCACCGGGCGCAACCCGCGCAACGCCGCGGTGTGCGTCACCCAGGGGATCCTCGAGCTGCTCGACCGCCGGCAGCTGCGCGCGGTGCTCGCCCACGAGCTGTCCCACGTCTACAACCGCGACATCCTGATCAGCTCGGTCGCCGGCGCGATGGCGACGGTGGTCACCTATCTGGCGCACATGGCGATGTTCGCGTCGCTGTTCGGGGGGCGGTCCGACGACCGCGGCGGCGGGAACGCCCTCGGCAGCCTGCTGCTCGTCGTCCTCGGCCCGGTGGCGGCCGGCCTCGTCCAGATGGCGGTCAGCCGCAGCCGGGAGTACCAGGCCGACGCCTCCGGGGCGGCGCTGTCGCACGACCCGCTGGCCCTGGCCGACGCGCTGCGCCGGATCGAGCGCGGGGCAGCGGCCCGCCCCCTGCCGCAGGAGGACCGGCTGGTCACCCAGAGCCACCTGATGATCGCCAACCCCTTCCGGGGTCAGGGGCTGGCGACGCTGTTCGCCACCCACCCGCCGATGGCGCAGCGGATCGCCCGGCTGGAGGCCATGGCGCGCGAGTCCGGGCCCTCCTGACGGCGGCGGCACCACCGGTCGGCCGATGTGTGAGGACGGCGGCGACGCGCCGACCAACACCGTGCGTCACGCCCTGCGGCTGACCGGTGCCTCGCCCGGTGTGCACGCACTCGTGTTCCGGGTGGCGGGCGCAGCGCGCGCCGCCCGGCGCCCACGTGCCGAGCAGCGCCGGCACCCGCTACGCGTCCACCGCCGCCCGATCGCGTGGCCCTGGCTCAGCGGTAGTTGTCGAACTGGAGCGCGACGTCGAGGTCCTTGCCGCGCAGCAGCTGCTGGACCGCCTGCAGGTCGTCCCGCTTCTTGCCGCTGACCCGCAGCTGGTCGCCCTGGATCTGCGCCTGCACGCCCTTCGGGCCCTCGTCGCGGATGATCTTCGCGATCTGCTTGGCCTTGTCCGACTCGATGCCCTGCTTGATCCGCGCCGAGATCTTGTACGACTTCCCGGAGGACTGCGGCTCGTCGGCGTCGAGGGACTTCAGCGAGATGCCGCGCTTGACCAGCTTCTCCTTGAAGACGTCGAGCGCCGCGGCGACCCGCTCCTCGGTGTCGGCGCTGAGGCTCACGCCCTCCTCCCCGGCCCAGGCGATCGTGGCGTTGGTGCCGCGGAAGTCGAACCGCTGGGCGAGCTCCTTGGCGGCCTGGTTGAGCGCGTTGTCGACCTCCTGGCGGTCGACCTTGCTCACCACGTCGAAGGACGAGTCGGCCATCTGGGGTGCTCCTCTCGGTGTGCCACCGCGTCGTCGGGCCCCTGGGGGACACCGGACGGACCGGGTGACGGCGTCTTGTACGCTCTCTCCCCGTACCACCACGGCGGGTTGCCCGAGTGGCCAATGGGAGCGGACTGTAAATCCGTCGGCTTAGCCTACGAAGGTTCGAATCCTTCACCCGCCACAGGTACGAGAAGGGCCCCCGACCTCCGCAGAGGTCGGGGGCCCTTCGCCGTTCCGGGGGGCGTCCGCCGTCGCCGCTCAGGGCACGGTCGGGGTGCGGGCGCTGGCGACGGCGGTGCGGTCGAGGGGCTGCCCGCCGAGGAACAGCCAGCCGAAGGCGATCTCCACGCTGCGGGTGCAGGTCACGGTGACCTCCACGCCGTCGGTCTCGGCCGCCCAGGCGTCGAGCCGGGTGCCGCCGTCCGCGAGCTGGTCGGCGATGGCCGCCGCGGCCCCCGCGCGGGTCAGCGGGAGGGTCCGGCCCACGCCGGCGGCGTAGAGCGCCGCCTCGTCGGTCGCGTTGGCCGCGGCGAGCGCCGCGCCGTCGCAGACCGCCTGCACCTCCTGCTGCTCCAGGAACGCGTCGGAGGCCGCGATCGCCCCGAACGCCATGAGCGCCGCCACCAGCCAGCACACCAGGACCAGAGGCAGCGTGGAACCGCGCTCGGCACCCCGGTCGTCCTGTCGCACGCGGGGCAGCGTAGAGGGGCCCGTGCCAGGTCCACGGCCTGTGGACGGCGCTGTGGACGGGTGTGGACCCGTGGGGCCGGTCCCCGGTCCAGGGCGAGTCGGCCTGTGGATCCAGCCCTGCCACGCGGCAGGCAGACTCGTCCGCACCACCCGCACCACCCGTCCCGGTGATCCCACCGATGGGTGACACAGAGGTACATGGAGTGACGGTGAGTGACGGCATGACGGTTTGTCACACCGTCGTGATCTTCCGTGCTTGTCCCGATCGGGTGACGGGCAGCAATGTCTCGGGCGCGGTCCGTACCGAACGACGCTCTGCCCCCGCGCCTGGGTGACTGCCGCAACAACGAGCAGTTCTTCATGCCTGAGGAGGCGTCATGAACACGCAGCGCGGTGCACGGTGGGGTCGGGGAGCTCGGTGGGGTCGCGGGGCCCGTTGGGGTCGTGGGGCCCGCTGGGGCTGCTGACCGGCCTGGTCTGAACGATCCAGAGCTCGCGAGGTGGGTGGCCGGTCGCCGGGCACCCACCTCGCTCGGGTGAGGTCGCTCCCGTCCGGGCCCCTGCGCTGTTAGCGTCTGGCCCGCTCATTCCCCCCACGAGGAACCGGGTCACCGTGGCCGAATCGCCCCTGCCTGCACCGCCGTCCTCGCGGCCGCGTGTGCGGAACCCCTGGGGTCTGGCGGCCCCGGCTCTGGGGCTGGCCGTCGTGTGCCTCGTCGCCGTCCTGGCGCCGCACGCCTCCGGTGGTCCCGGCTGGTTGTTCCTCGTCGTGACGGCGGCCTTCCTCGTCACCGAGTCCGTCCCCCTGCAGATCGAGTTCCGGCGCCAGACCTTCGGCTGGTCGGTCAACGAACTCGCGCTGGTCATCGCGCTGGTCGCCGTCGACGGCTTCTGGGCCGCGGTGGCCCGCACCCTCGCCCTGAGCCTGGTGCTCGCCAAGCAGCGCTACAGCCTGGCGAAGTCGGTCTTCAACGTCGCCAACGCCGTCACCGAGACGGCGGTCGCGCTCATCGTGCTCGACCTGATGCCGATGGGCGCCACCACCGACCCGCTGTCGTGGCTGAGCCTCCTCGTGGCCGTGCTGGCCGCCGACGTCGCCGGCGCGCTGCTGGTCGCGGCCGCCATCGCCGCCACCGCCGGCCTGGCCGGCCACTCGCTGTGGGCGGACCTGTTCGTGCCGATCGTCGTGGTGGGGCCCCTGGCCGTCGCCACCGGCCTGGTCGCCCTGCTGCTGGTCGAGGTGAGCGCCTGGACGTGGGTGCTGATCGTCCCGGTGGTCCTCGCCGTGGTCCTGCTGTTCCGGCGGTTCGCCGACGTCGCGCGAGAACGCAAGAGCCTGGAACGGGTCTACGAGTTCGCCCGCCGCGTGGAGCAGGTCAGCTCGGACGAGGACGGCACCCGCCGCATCGTCGAGGCGGTCAAGGAACTGCTCAACGCCGACCGGGTGGCGCTGTGGCTGCCGCCCTACCTCGACGAGGAACCCCGCCTGGTGGTCGCCGCCGAGGACGGCCGCAGCTGGTACGACGGCCCAGGCGACCCCGACGACCTCATCCGCAGCCGCGCCACCGACGGCTCGGTCGACGGCCCGGTCCTGGTCTCCGCGGTGCGCGCCACCGAGGCCGAGGCCGCCGCACTGGCCCGCCGGGGAGCGCAGGACCTGCTCGCCGCGCCGGTCGCCACCGCCGCGGGCGAGCCCGGGTACCTGGAGATCTGCGACCGGCAGAGCGACGTCGTCTCCTTCGCCGACGGCGACCGCGCCGCGCTCGACTCCATGCTCACCCACGTCAACGCCGCCATCCGGCAGCAGCAGCTGCTCACCCAGATCCGGTACGACGCCGACCACGACCGCCTCACCGGCCTGCCCAACCGGCAGCGGCTGGCGGTCGAGATCGACGCGACCCTCGCCGCCGACCCGGTCGCCGGCCGGGTCGGGCTGATCCTCGCCGCGCTGGACAACTACACCGAGGTCACCGACACCCTCGGGCACGCGGCCAGCGACGAGCTGCTGCTCGTGACCGCCGGCCTGCTGCGCGAGCACGCCCCGCCGCAGGCGCTGGTGGCCCGGATGGAGGGGGAGCAGTTCGCCGTCCTGCTGCCGGGGCTGTCCCTGGCGGCCACCGAGCGGGCCGCGCGGCGGCTCCGGGAGGCCACCTCCACCCGCGCCCGGGTCGCCGGCCTCGACCTCGAGGTCACCCTGTCGATCGGCGTGGCCGCCGCCCCCGTCCACGGCACGGACGCCGGCACGCTCATGCAGCGGGCCGACGTCGCGCTGCTGGCCGGCGCCGGCTCCAGCGGCGTGGCCAGCTACCACCCGGTGCTCGACCAGCAGAGCCTGCGCCGGCTGCAGCTGGGCACCGAGCTGGAGTCGGCCATGGCCGAGGGCCAGATCAGCGTGGTGTTCCAGCCGATCATCGACGCCCGGACCTCCGACATCGTCTCGGTCGAGACGTTGGTCCGCTGGGCGCACCCGCGCTACGGCGCCATCGCGCCCGACGACTTCATCCACCTCGCCGAGCAGATCGGCCGGATCGGCCTGCTCACCGACCACGTGCTCGACCTGGCGCTGGCCCGCTGCCGCAAGTGGCTGGACCAGGACATCGCGCTGTCGGTCGCGGTGAACCTCTCCGCCCGCTGCCTCACCGAGCCCGACCTCGTCGACCGCGTCCGGCGGGCGCTGCGGCGGCACGGGGTCCCGGGGGAGCTGCTCACCCTCGAGCTCACCGAGGGCAGCGTCGTGGACGACTCGGTGCGCAGCAGCACCGTCCTGGCCGACCTGCACGCCCTGGGGCTGCGGCTGTCGATGGACGACTTCGGCACCGGGTACTCGTCGCTGTCCCAGCTGCGCCAGCTGCCGATCGACGAGGTGAAGATCGACAAGTCCTTCGTGCTGACGATGTCGACCAGTCAGGGCGAGTCGTTCATCGCCCGCTCGATCATCGAGCTGGCGCACAACCTCGGCCTGCGGGTCGTCGCCGAGGGCGTCGAGGACGAGCTGACCCGCAACCTCCTGGCCGAGATGGGCTGCGACAAGCTGCAGGGCTTCCTGGTCAGCCGACCGCTGCCCGACGACCGCCTGGAGAGCTGGATCCTCGCCCGCACCGGCGTCCGGTCCGCCGTCCCGGGCACGCCGCACCGGCGGCTGTTCGTCCGCACCTGACACCCCGGGGGGGACCCCCTGCGACAGACCCCCGGAGCCGTCAGGTACAGTTCTCCACGGCTTCGGCCACCGCCCCTTTAGCTCAGTCGGCAGAGCGTCTCCATGGTAAGGAGAAGGTCTACGGTTCGATTCCGTAAAGGGGCTCCGACCAGCCGGTCCTGTCGCGAGACCGGGCCGCACGGTCTTCCCGGCGGTGTAGCTCAGCCAGGCAGAGCAAGCGGCTCATAATCGCTGTGTCACCGGTTCAAATCCGGTCACCGCTACTCTCGACGGACCCCGCATCCCGGGGTCCGTCGTCGTGTGGGCGCCGCCCACGCGCCGGGCCTGGCAGGCCCATCCCACAAGGCTAGGAGAACTCCATGGCAGCCACCGACATCCGTCCGAAGATCACCCTGGCCTGCCAGGAGTGCAAGAACCGCAACTACATCACCCGCAAGAACCGGCGCAACGACCCCGACCGGCTCGAGCTGAAGAAGTACTGCCCGAAGGACCGCAAGCACACCATCCACCGCGAGACGCGCTGACGCGGTCTCGAGGCACCGCGTAGACGCGCTGACCCAGCGGTCGCACGCAGCAGGAGGGCGGGAGCATGGCGCTTGATCCGACACTGGTCGGGCGCAGCTACCCGCCCTCCGCCGTCTACGAGGTCGGCCGCGAGAAGATCGCCGAGTTCGCCACCGCGATCGGCGAGGACAGCCCGGTGCACCGTGACGCCGACGCCGCCCGCGCCGCCGGCCACCCCGACGTCATCGCGCCGCCCACCTTCGCCATCGTGCTGACCCTCTCGGCGGCCGGCGTGGTGGTCGAGGACCCGGACGTCGACCTCGACTACAGCCGCGTCGTCCACGGCGAGCAGCGGTTCACCCACCACCGCGCCATCCGCGCCGGCGACCGCCTGGTCGCCATCCCCACGATCGAGGCCGTGCGCAGCGTCGCCGGCAACGACCTGCTCACCACCCGGGTCGACGTCGCCACCGAGGACGGCGAGCCGGTCTGCTCGGCCACGTCCATGCTCGTCGCCCGGGGGACCGCGTGACCGTGCGCGCCGCCGATGTCGCCGTCGGCTCCGAACTGCCCGAGCAGAGCTACCGGGTCACGCGGGCGGACCTGGTCCGCTACGCCGGGGCGTCGGGCGACTTCAACCCGATCCACTGGAACGAGCGCGTGGCCACCGAGGTCGGCCTGCCCGGGGTCATCGCCCACGGGATGCTCACGATGGCCCTCGCCGCGCGTGCGGTCACCGCGTGGACCGGCGACCCGGCCGCGCTCGTGGAGTACCAGGTCCGGTTCGGCCGGCCGGTCCTCGTGCCCGACGACGAGACGGGGGCCGAGGTCGTCGTCCGCGGCAAGGTGGGGGCGCTCGGTGAGGACGGCCGGGCCCGCGTCGACCTCTCCGTGACCAGCGGTGGCGAGAAGGTCCTGTCCCTGGCCCGCGCGACCGTCCGCCTGGCGTGATCCCCCGGCGTCGCGCCGCCCTGGCCGCCGCGGCGCTGCTGTTCCTGCCCGCCTGCGGGTCCTCGTTCGTCGACACCGTCGCCGCCGAGGCCCGCGCGTCGGCGGACGCCGGACGGGACGGGGAGACCCAGGGCGGCTGCGCGCAGCGCGCCGCCCCGGATCCCGACCGTCCGCGGGTCGACCTCGACCTCCGCCTGGAGGACGACCGGCGCACCGTCCGCGGCACCGAGACGGTCGTGTTCACCCCGGACCTGCCCACCCGTGAGCTGGTGTTCCGGCTCGTGCCCAACGACCCCGGCGCGGCCGACGCCGGCAACGCCCTGACCGTGGACGCCGTGCGGGGAGAGGACGTGGCCGGGAGCGGCTACGAGGACGCCGGCGCCGAGGAGCCCGGGGGCCTCTACGTCGTCGACCTGACCCGCGAGCTCGCGGCGGGAGAGCGCACCGAGGTGGCGCTGGACTTCACGCTGCGGCTCGGCGGGGGCGGCTTCGAGCGCATCGGCACCGCTCAGGGCGTGTCCTGGTGGGCCAGCGGCGCGCCGCTGCTGGCGTGGGAGCCCGGCGTCGGCTGGGCGCGGGACCCCTTCGTCGGCATCCTCGGAGAGACGGCCACCAGCCCGGTGGCCGACACCCGTGTCCGTGTCTCCGCGCCCGCCGACCTCACCGTCCTGATGACCGGAGACCAGGAGCCCCCCACGGCCGTCCAGGACGGACGCCGCACGTGGATCTCGAGCGAGCCGGTCGCCCGGGACGTGAGCGTCGCGGCGGGGGAGTTCACCACCGCCTCCACCACCACCCCCGGGGGCGTCGAGGTGACGACCGGTGTCCTGCCCGGCGCACCCCTGACCGCGGACGTCCTCGCCGACCGGACCGTGACGGCCATCGGCGACCTCGAGGAGCGCTTCGGCGCGTTCCCGTACCGCACGCTCACCGTGCCGCTGCTGCCCGACTACGGCGGTGGCATCGAGTACCCGAGCTCGATCCTGCTGGCGTCGCCGGACCAGCTGGTGCTCCTGCACGAGGTGGCGCACATGTGGTTCTACGGGATGGTCGGGGACTCCCAGTTCCGCGACCCGTGGCTCGACGAGGCCTTCGCCAGCTACGCCGAGTCGGTCGCCTTCCCGCCGGGCGACGTGGAGCAGCGGCTGTCGGTACCGGGCGACGTGGGGTCGGCGATGGACGAGTTCGCCGACCCCGTCGAGTACTTCCAGCGCGTGTACGACAAGGGCGAGGCCGCCCTGCTCGCCGCCCGGGACGCCGCCGGGCCGGCGGCCTTCGACGCGGCGCTGCGCTGCTACGTCGACGCCAACGCCTGGACGATCGCCACCCCCGCCGACCTCGCCCGGGCGCTGGCCGACCTGCCCGCCGCGCTCGACGTCCTCACCGAGGCGGGCGCCCTCGACGAGGACGACCTGCCCCGTTAGGCGCCCTGCGGGCTCCCTTCAGCCCGCCGACCCCAGCAGGCGCTGCATCCGGCCGACGCCCTCGACGAGGTCCTCGTCGCCGAGCGCGTAGGACATCCGCAGGTAGCCGGGCGTGCCGAACGCCTCGCCAGGGACGACGGCCACCTCGGCCTCCTCGAGGACGATCTCGGCCAGCTCCACGCTGTTGCTCGCCGTCCGCCCGGCGATCTCCCGCCCGAGCAGCGCCTTCACCGACGGGTAGACGTAGAAGGCCCCCCGCGGCTCCGGGCACGCGACGCCCGGGATCTCGCGGAGCATCGAGACGATGGTCCGGCGGCGGCGGTCGAAGGCCTCCTTCATCGTCGCCACCGCGGAGAGGTCGCCGGTCAGCGCCGCGATCGCCGCGGCCTGAGACACGTTGGCCACGTTCGAGGTGGCGTGCGACTGCAGGTTGGTGGCGGCCTTGACGACGTCGGCCGGGCCGACGATCCAGCCGACCCGCCAGCCGGTCATCGCGTAGGTCTTGGCGACCCCGTTGACCACGACGCACCGGTCGGCCAGCTCGGGCACCAGCACCGGCATCGAGGGTGCGGTCGCCCCGTCGTAGGTGAGGTGCTCGTAGATCTCGTCGGTGAGCACCCAGATGCCGTTGTCCAGCGCCCAGCGGCCGATCTCCTCGACGACCTCCGGCGGGTACACCGCCCCGGTCGGGTTGGACGGCGAGCAGAACAGCAGCACCTTCGTCCGCGGCGTCCGGGCGGCTTCCAGCTGGGCCACCGACACGAGGTAGCCGCTCTCCTCGTCGGCGACCACGGGCACCGGGACGCCACCGGCCAGCGCGATGGCCTCGGGGTAGGTCGTCCAGTACGGGGCCGGCAGCAGCACCTCGTCGCCGGGGTCGAGCATCGTGGCGAACGCCTCGTACACGGCCTGCTTGCCGCCGTTGGTCACCAGCACGTTGGCCGCCGAGACCTGCAGGCCGGAGTCGCGGGCGGTCTTGGCGACGATCGCCTCCTTGAGGGCCGGCAGCCCGCCCGCGGGCGTGTACCGGTGCATCGCCGGCTGTGAGCAGGCGGCGACGGCGGCCTCGACGATGTAGTCCGGCGTCGGGAAGTCCGGCTCGCCCGCGCCGAAGCCGATCACCGGCTTGCCCGCGGCCTTGAGCGCCTTGGCCTTGGCGTCGACCGCGAGCGTCGCGGACTCGGCGATCGCCGCGATGCGGCGGGAGATGCGCCGCTCGGCGGGCGGCAGCTCGGTGGACGGGGCGGCGGGCTCCGAGGAGGAGACGGCGGTCATGCGTCCATCGTGTCAAAGGGCGGCGCCGGGGGTCGCCCCCGTTCCGGACCGGTCCGGCCGCAGCCGCACGTGCGCGACCACGGGTGAGGGGGCGTACTCCACGCACGTCCAGCCGTCGAGCGCCGGGCCGAGGTCGCCGAACAGTCGCTCCCCGGCACCGAGCAGCACCGGGACCACGACGACGTGCAGCTCGTCGAGGAGGCCGGCGCGCAGGTACTGGCGGACGGTCGACGCGCCGCCGCCCAGCCGGACGTGCCCGCCGCCCGCCGCGTCCCGCGCCCGCTCGAGGACGGCCTCGATGCCCTCGGTGACGAAGTGGAACGTCGTGCCGCCGGCCATCTCCAGCGGCGGCCGCGGGTGGTGGGTCAGCACGAACACGTCGTGGTGGAACGGTGGGTCCTCGCCCCACCAGCCCGACCAGCCGGAGTCGGACCACGGCCCCCGGATCGGGCCGAACATGTTGCGGCCCATGATCGTGGCCCCCGCGTCGTGCACCCCGGCGGTCCAGAAGCGCTCGTCGACGGGGGAGCGCTCGCCCTCGAACGCCCAGTCGTGCAGGCGCTCGCCGCCCACGCCCAGCGGGGCGTCGACGCTCTGCGACGGGCCGGCGGCGAAGCCGTCCAGGGACACGGACAGGTTGTGCACGCGCAGTTCGGTCACGCCGGTTGAGACCGCTGGACGGCCGGGGGGTCATCGGTGGTCTGCGCCACGGTTCGGGAGGACGTTCGCTGCCCCGCCCGCCGGTCCCGTACACTGGCTGTCCTGGGGCAGTTGACCCCGCCACCGGCGTGCCCCGGATGCCCTCGCGGGGCTGGGTGCCGAGCGTGGTGGGTCCGGCGGTCCCAGAGCCCGGCTCAGGGCACTAGGGGTGTAGCTCAATTGGCAGAGCAGCGGTCTCCAAAACCGCAGGCTGCAGGTTCAAGTCCTGTCACCCCTGCCCGTGCCGCCGGCTCCGCGCCGGCGACGTGCACGACCCGTACGACACCCGACCGACGGCCCCCCAGCAGCGGCCACCACCACGAGGCGAGCGAGGCGCAGTGAGCGACGAGAAGTCGGGACGCGAGGACGATCCTCGCGCCGCCTCCGACGCCGAGCTGACCGACGAGCAGATCGACCGCGAGGCCCCGGGCGTCGAGGACGCCGCCGAGCTCGAGGCCGCGGAGGCCGACGTCGCCGCCGAGGCCGAGGCCGAGGAGGACAAGGTCGTGGCCACGCCCGCGCGTCGCCGTGGGGGGCGGATCACCGCCGGTGACGAGGACGAGGACGACGAGCCTGCCGCGCGCACCCGGCGTCCGGTCCGCGAGCGCACCGCCGAGGGGGCCGGCACCCGGTCCCGGGCCGCCGCCGAGCGGGCGCGCGCCGAGGAGATCCGGCAGAAGCGCAGCGTGGGCCGGTTCCTGCGCGAGGTCGTCGCCGAGCTGCGCAAGGTCATCTGGCCCGGCAGGCGCGAGCTGATCACCTACACGACCGTCGTCATCGTCTTCGTGGCCTTCATCGTTGCGCTGGTGGCCGGCCTGGACCTCCTCTTCTCCCAGGCCGTGCTCGCCGTCTTCGGCTGAGCCCATCCGCGCCTGCACGCCACCGACAAGGAAGAGATCCCCGTGACCGACCCCCGCGAGCCCTTCGACACCGACAGCGCCGTCGAGGGGATCGACCTCGACGACGCCCGCTTCGACGTCCGTGGCAGTGCGGACCTCGAGACCGGCGCGGGCGAGCCCGGCTCCGCCGAGGGTTCCACCGACACCGCCGACCTCGACGCCCTGACCGGCGTGGCCGACGCGACCCCCGAGATCGAGGACGGCGACGTCGACAGCCTGGCCGGCGACCCGCTGACCGCCCCGGCGGCCGACTCCGACCTGGTCGAGCCGGAGGAGGACGAGGACCCCGTCGAGGCGCTGCGCAAGGCCCTGCGGATCGCCCCCGGCGACTGGTACGTCGTGCACTCCTACGCCGGGTACGAGAACAAGGTGAAGACCAACCTCGAGTCCCGCATCCAGTCGCTGGACATGGAGGACTTCATCTACCAGATCGAGGTGCCCACCGAGGAGGTCACCGAGATCAAGAACGGCAAGCGGACCCAGGTCAACCGCAAGGTGTTCCCCGGGTACCTGCTGGTGCGCATGGAGCTCAACGACGAGTCCTGGGGCGCGGTGCGCAACACCCCCGGGGTGACCGGGTTCGTCGGCGCCACCTCTCGCCCCTCGCCGCTCACCCTCGACGAGGTCGTCAAGATCCTCGCCCCGACCACCACCGCGCCGGCCGCCAAGGCGACCGAGACGACGACCACGACCGCCGCCGCGCCGGCCGCCGTGGTCGACTTCGAGGTCGGCGAGTCGGTGACCGTCATGGACGGGCCGTTCGCCACGCTCCCCGCCACGATCAACGAGATCAACGCCGAGCAGCAGAAGCTGCAGGTGCTCGTCTCGATCTTCGGCCGGGAGACGCCGGTCGAGCTCTCGTTCAACCAGGTCCAGAAGATCTGAGCCGGCCCCCCGGGCCGGATCAGCGACAGAGAAGGAAGTCATGCCCCCCAGGAAGCGGTTGACCGCGGTCATCAAGCTCCAGATCAACGCCGGTGCGGCCACCCCCGCGCCGCCCGTGGGTCCGGCGCTCGGCCAGCACGGCGTCAACATCATGGAGTTCTGCAAGGCGTACAACGCCGCCACGGAGTCGCAGCGCGGCAACGTGATCCCGGTCGAGATCTCGGTCTACGAGGACCGCTCGTTCACCTTCGTCACCAAGACCCCGCCCGCGGCGCGCATGCTGCTGAAGGCGGCCGGTGTGGAGAAGGGCTCCGGCGAGCCGCACAAGACCAAGGTCGCCACCGTGACCCGTGACCAGGTCCGCGAGATCGCCCAGACCAAGATGGCCGACCTCAACGCCAACTCCCTGGACGAGGCCGAGAAGATCATCGCCGGCACCGCCCGGTCGATGGGCATCACCGTCCAGTAAGCAGCAGGACCCGGCGCCCCGGTGCCGGACCGCTCCAGCACGTCACACGTGGGAGGGCCGCGCCAGGCCCGTTCACCACACGACTCCCGGCCGCGCGCCGGGGGAGAGGACACACCATGGCGAAGCACGGCAAGAAGTTCCGCGAGGCGGCCGCCAAGGTCGACCGCGACAACCTGTACTCCCCGCTGCAGGCGGCCACCCTGGCCAAGCAGACGTCGCCGACGACCTACGACGCCACCGTCGAGGTCGCCATGCGCCTGGGCGTCGACCCGCGCAAGGCCGACCAGATGGTCCGTGGCACGGTCAACCTGCCGCACGGCACCGGCAAGACCGCCCGCGTCATCGTCTTCGCGACCGGCGACAAGGCCGCCGAGGCCGAGGCCGCCGGCGCCGACGTCGTCGGCTCGGACGACCTGATCGAGCGCATCCAGGGCGGCTTCCTGGACTTCGACGCGGCGATCGCCACCCCCGACCAGATGGCCAAGGTCGGCCGGATCGCCCGCATCCTCGGCCCCCGTGGCCTGATGCCGAACCCGAAGACCGGCACCGTGACCCCCGACGTCACCAAGGCCGTCAACGACATCAAGGGCGGGAAGATCAACTTCCGCGTCGACAAGCAGGCCAACCTGCACCTGGTCATCGGCAAGACCTCGTTCGACGAGACCAAGCTGGTGGAGAACTACGCCGCGGCGCTCGACGAGGTCCTGCGGGCCAAGCCGTCGGCCGCCAAGGGCCGGTACCTGAAGAAGGTCACCGTCTCCACGACCATGGGCCCGGGCATCCCGGTCGACCCGAACCGGACCCGCAACCTGACGGTGGACGAGCCCACCGCCTGAGATCGGCCCGTCCGCCGGGACGGGACCACACGCAGGTCGCCGAGGCCCCGCAGCGCACACGCGCTGCGGGGCCTCCGCGCGTTCCGGGCCGGCGGGTGACGACGGCGACAGCGGTGCCCTGTCGACATGGCGTATGCTCGACGCCGTTCCCCCCAAGACCGCTGGTCGTCGCACGTCCGCGTGCGATCGAAGGTCCCGGACCCCGGGCGACCCGCGCAGGAGGACGGTTCGATCGCCGGGCGCTGCGCCCGGCCCTCGCCCCGTGCGCCCTGCGCCGGGGCGTTCCTCGTCTCCGGGCCCTTGATCGCCCGCCGTCGTGCACCGGCCGGTGGTCGCCCGACAGACGAGAGGAGGCCCATGCCCACGCAGGCGAAGGCCGCGGTGATCGACGAGATCACCCAGCGGTTCCAGTCGTCCAGCGCAGCGGTGCTCACCGAGTACCGCGGGCTGACCGTGGCCCAGCTGACCCAGCTGCGCCGTTCCCTCGGTGAGGGCAGCAGCTACGCCGTCGTCAAGAACACCCTGACGAAGCGGGCCGCGGAGGAGGTCGGTTTCGCCGATCTCGCGCCGCTGCTCAACGGCCCGACCGCGATCGCCTTCATCGAGGGCGACCCGGTGAACGCCGCCAAGGCCATCCGTGACTTCGCGCGCGCCAACCCGCTGCTCGTCGTCAAGGGTGGCGTGGTCGAGGGCCGCACGGTCGGCGCCGCCGAGGTCACCGCCCTCGCCGACGTCGAGCCGCGTGAGGTGCTCCTCGCCAAGCTGGCCGGCGCGATGAAGGGCAACCTCACCAAGGCCGCGGGTCTGTTCCAGGCCCCGCTGTCGCAGGTCGCCCGCCTGGCCGCCGCGCTGCAGGAGAAGAAGCCCGCCGAGGGCGCTCCCGCCGCCGACACCGCTGCTGACACCACCGCCGACACCGACGCTGCCGCCGCGGACGCCGCGGCCAGCACCGACTGACCCCCGAAGGAGAGATCATGGCCAAGCTGTCCACCCAGGACCTGCTCGACGCGTTCAAGGAGATGACGCTGCTCGAGCTGTCCGACTTCGTGAAGCAGTTCGAGGAGACCTTCGAGGTCACCGCTGCTGCCCCTGTCGCCGTCGCGGCCGCCCCGGCTGCCGGTGGTGGCGACGGCGGTGCCCCCGCCGCCGAGGAGCAGGACGAGTTCGACGTCATCCTCGAGAGCGCCGGCGACAAGAAGATCCAGGTCATCAAGGAGGTGCGCGGCCTGACCTCGCTCGGCCTCAAGGAGGCCAAGGACCTGGTCGACGGCGCGCCGAAGCCGGTCCTGGAGAAGGTCGCCAAGGACGCTGCCGAGAAGGCCAAGGCCGCCCTCGAGGGCGCCGGCGCCACCGTCACCGTCAAGTGACCCGGTGCCCGGCGGCGGCCTGACCGCCGCCGGGCAACGCACCACCTCGCACGACCCGCAGGGGCCGTCCTCCACCCGGGGGGCGGCCCCCGCGGCGTCTCCGGGGCGTCCGGTCCGGCGCCGAGAAGTGCGGCGTGGCTGCTGACCGGAGGCTCCCGGACTGGCATCATGGCTCTGCCGTCATGGAGAGGGTCCACTGGTCCCCGCCGGTCGGCTGCCCTTCCCGGGAGTGTGTCCGGTTGCACGGACCCCCCGACGTGGACAGCTCGCCGCAGCAGGGGTAGGGTTCTCTGTTGCGCTGCCCCCTGACTGCCTGCCCGCTACTGACGGGTCACCAGTGGTGCCCGGGATCCGTCCCGGATGCCCGGTAGACCCCCATGGTGCAGGACGACGCGGACAGCCCCGCCATTACCGACGACGACCCAGGACGAACCAGCACCCACCGCCCGCACGTCGTGAGGTCCTTGGAAGGACGCATCTTGGCAGGCTCTCGCCCCACCAGCATCAACCCCGGCACCACCGAGTCAGCTACCACCCAGAACACCCCGCAGTCCGGCCCCCGCACCGGTGAGGCCGACCAGCAGAAGATCCCCGGCGCGCCGCTGCGCGTCTCCTTCGCCAAGATCTCCGAGCCCCTGGCGGTGCCGGACCTGCTGGCCCTGCAGACCGCCTCGTTCGACTGGCTGGTCGGCAGCCCCGAGTGGCGGGCCACCCTCTCGCCCGAGGAGCAGGCCGACGCCGTCGGCGGTCTGGCCGAGATCCTCGAGGAGATCTCCCCGATCGAGGACTTCAGCGGCTCGATGTCGCTGTCCTTCTCCAACCCGCGCTTCGAGGACGTCAAGGCGTCCCTCGAGGAGTGCAAGGACAAGGACATGACCTACGCGGCGCCGCTGTTCGTCACCGCCGAGTTCATGAACAACACCACCGGCGAGATCAAGAGCCAGACGGTGTTCATGGGCGACTTCCCGATCATGACGAACAAGGGCACGTTCGTCATCAACGGCACCGAGCGCGTCGTCGTGTCGCAGCTCGTCCGCAGCCCGGGCGTCTACTTCGACAAGACCCTGGACAAGACGTCGGACAAGGACGTCTTCAGCGCCAAGGTGATCCCCAGCCGCGGTGCGTGGCTGGAGTTCGACGTCGACAAGCGCGACACCGTCGGCGTCCGCATCGACCGCAAGCGCCGCCAGCCGGTCACCGTCCTGCTCAAGGCGCTGGGCTGGACCGAGGACCGCATCCGCGAGCACTTCCAGTGGTCGCCGACCGTCCTGGCCACCCTGGAGAAGGACCACATCGCCGGGCAGGACGAGGCGCTGCTCGACATCTACCGCAAGCTGCGGCCGGGCGAGCCGCCGACGCGTGAGTCGGCGCAGGCGCTGCTGGAGAACCTGTTCTTCAACCCGAAGCGCTACGACCTGGCCAAGGTCGGCCGGTACAAGGTCAACAAGAAGCTCGGCGTGGAGATCCCGCAGAGCACGCTGACGCTGACCGAGGACGACATCGTCGCCACCATCGAGTACGTCGTGCGGCTGCACGCCGGCGAGCCCGAGCACGGCGTCGACGACATCGACCACTTCGGCAACCGTCGCCTGCGCACCGTCGGCGAGCTGATCCAGAACCAGATCCGGGTCGGCCTCTCCCGGATGGAGCGCGTCGTCCGCGAGCGGATGACGACCCAGGACGTCGAGGCGATCACGCCGCAGACCCTGATCAACATCCGGCCGGTCGTCGCCTCCATCAAGGAGTTCTTCGGCACCAGCCAGCTGTCCCAGTTCATGGACCAGACCAACCCGCTCGCGGGCCTGACCCACAAGCGCCGCCTGTCGGCGCTGGGCCCGGGTGGTCTGTCGCGTGAGCGGGCCGGCATGGAGGTCCGGGACGTGCACCCGAGCCACTACGGCCGGATGTGCCCGATCGAGACGCCGGAAGGCCCGAACATCGGCCTCATCGGCTCGCTGTCCTCGTTCGGCCGGGTCAACGCCTTCGGCTTCATCGAGACGCCGTACCGCAAGGTGGTCAACGGTGTGGTCACCGATCAGATCGACTACCTGACCGCCGACGAGGAGGACCGCTTCGTCGTCGCCCAGGCCAACTCGCCGCTGGACGCCAGCGGCCGGTTCGCCGAGGAGCGGGTCCTGGTCCGCACCAAGGGCGGGGAGACCACCGACCTCGCCCCGGAGAACGTCGACTACATGGACGTCTCGCCGCGGCAGATGACCTCGGTCGCGACGGCGATGATCCCGTTCCTCGAGCACGACGACGCCAACCGCGCGCTCATGGGCGCGAACATGCAGCGTCAGGCCGTGCCGCTGCTGCGCAGCGAGGCCCCGCTGGTCGGCACCGGCATGGAGCTGCGTGCCGCCGTCGACGCCGGCGACGTCGTCGTGGCGGAGAAGGCCGGTGTGGTCGAGGACTCCACCGCCGACTACGTCACGGTCATGGCCGACGACGGCACCCGGCAGACCTACCGGCTGCTGAAGTTCCGCCGCTCGAACCAGGGCACCTCGATCAACCAGACCCCCGTCGTCGACGAGGGCCAGCGGGTCGAGGTCGGCCAGGTCATCGCCGACGGTCCGTGCACCGACCAGGGCGAGATGGCGCTGGGCAAGAACCTGCTCGTCGCCTTCATGCCGTGGGAGGGCCACAACTACGAGGACGCGATCATCCTGTCGCAGCGCCTCGTGCAGGACGACGTCCTGTCCTCGATCCACATCGAGGAGTTCGAGGTCGACGCCCGCGACACCAAGCTCGGTGCCGAGGAGATCACCCGGGACATCCCGAACGTCTCCGAGGAGGTCCTCGCCGACCTCGACGAGCGCGGCATCATCCGCATCGGTGCCGAGGTCGTCCCCGGCGACATCCTCGTCGGCAAGGTCACGCCCAAGGGCGAGACCGAGCTGACCCCCGAGGAGCGGCTGCTGCGGGCGATCTTCGGCGAGAAGGCCCGCGAGGTCCGCGACACGTCGCTGAAGGTCAAGCACGGTGAGTCCGGCAAGGTCATCGGCGTACGCGTGTTCTCGCGCGAGGACGGCGACGAGCTGCCCGCCGGCGTCAACGAGCTGATCCGGGTCTACGTCGCCCAGATGCGCAAGATCTCGGACGGTGACAAGCTCGCCGGCCGCCACGGCAACAAGGGCGTCATCGCGAAGATCCTGCCGCAGGAGGACATGCCGTTCCTCGAGGACGGCACCCCGGTGGACATCGTCCTCAACCCCCTGGGCGTCCCCGGCCGGATGAACGTCGGCCAGGTCCTGGAGACCCACCTCGGGTGGGTCGCCAAGTCCGGCTGGCAGGTCGAGGGCAGCCCGGAGTGGGCGGCCAACCTGCCGCAGGCCGCCCGCGCGGCCGAGCCCGGCACCCGGACCGCGACGCCGGTGTTCGACGGTGCGCGCGAGGAGGAGATCGTCGGCCTGCTCAGCTCGACCATCCCCAACCGCGACGGCCAGCGGATGGTGGCCCCGACCGGCAAGGCGCGGCTGTTCGACGGCCGCTCCGGCGAGCCGTTCCCGGAGCCGATCTCGGTGGGCTACGTCTACATCCTGAAGCTGCTGCACCTGGTCGACGACAAGATCCACGCCCGGTCGACCGGCCCCTACTCGATGATCACGCAGCAGCCGCTGGGTGGTAAGGCGCAGTTCGGTGGCCAGCGCTTCGGTGAGATGGAGTGCTGGGCGATGCAGGCCTACGGCGCGGCCTACGCGCTGCAGGAGCTGCTCACCATCAAGTCCGACGACATCCTGGGCCGCGTCAAGGTCTACGAGGCGATCGTCAAGGGCGAGAACATCCCCGAGCCGGGCATCCCGGAGTCGTTCAAGGTGTTGCTCAAGGAGCTGCAGTCGCTCTGCCTCAACGTCGAGGTGCTGTCCGGCGACGGGCAGGCGATCGAGCTGCGTGACACCGACGACGAGGTCTTCCGGGCCGCGGAGGAGCTGGGCATCGACCTGTCCCGCCGCGAGCCGTCGTCCGTCGAAGACGTGTGATCGGCCGCCGGCCGGCCCTCGGGCCGGCCGGCGCCACCACTGCCACTAGAAGCGAAGAACTAGCCCCGGAAAGGGGTCCACTCAGTGCTCGACGTCAACTTCTTCGACGAGTTGCGCATCGGTCTGGCCTCTGGCGACGACATCCGCCAGTGGTCGCACGGTGAGGTGAAGAAGCCCGAGACCATCAACTACCGGACGCTGCGTCCGGAGAAGGACGGTCTCTTCTGCGAGAAGATCTTCGGTCCCACCCGGGACTGGGAGTGCTACTGCGGTAAGTACAAGCGGGTTCGGTTCAAGGGCATCATCTGCGAGCGCTGCGGCGTCGAGGTGACCCGGGCCAAGGTCCGCCGCGAGCGGATGGGCCACATCGAGCTGGCCGCGCCGGTCACCCACATCTGGTTCTTCAAGGGCGTCCCCTCGCGCCTGGGCTACCTGCTCGACCTGGCGCCCAAGGACCTCGAGAAGATCATCTACTTCGCCGCCTACCTGATCACCTCGGTCGACGACGAGACGCGCCACCGCGACCTCCCGACCATCGAGGCGGAGATCAGCGCGGAGAAGCACAACCTCGAGGGCCGCCGCGACGCCGACGTCGAGGCCCGCCAGCAGAAGCTGGAGGCCGACCTCGCCGAGCTCGAGGCGGAGGGCGCCAAGTCCGACGTCCGCCGCAAGGTCCGCGAGGGTGGCGAGCGGGAGATGCGTCAGCTGCGCGACCGCGCGCAGCGGGAGATCGACCGCCTCGAGGAGGTGCTCGACACCTTCCGCAAGCTCGAGGTCAAGCAGCTCATCGCCGACGAGGGCCTCTACCGCGAGCTGCGCGACCGCTTCGGTGAGTACTTCGAGGGCGGCATGGGCGCCGCGGCGCTGCAGAAGCTGCTCGCCGACTTCGACCTCGACGCCGAGGCCGCCTCGCTGCGCGAGACCATCCGCAGCGGCAAGGGCCAGCGCAAGCTGCGTGCCCTCAAGCGGCTGAAGGTCGTCGCGGCGTTCCAGCAGACCCGCAACTCGCCCATGGGCATGGTGCTGGACTGCGTCCCGGTCATCCCGCCGGACCTGCGCCCGATGGTGCAGCTCGACGGTGGCCGGTTCGCCACCAGCGACATGAACGACCTGTACCGCCGCGTGATCAACCGGAACAACCGGCTCAAGCGACTGCTCGACCTGGGCGCGCCGGAGATCATCGTCAACAACGAGAAGCGGATGCTCCAGGAGTCCGTGGACGCGCTGTTCGACAACGGCCGTCGCGGCCGGCCGGTCACCGGCCCGGGCAACCGTCCCCTGAAGTCCCTGAGCGACCTGCTCAAGGGCAAGCAGGGCCGGTTCCGGCAGAACCTGCTCGGCAAGCGCGTCGACTACTCCGGCCGTTCGGTCATCGTCGTCGGCCCGCAGCTGAAGCTGCACCAGTGCGGCCTGCCCAAGCAGATGGCGCTGGAGCTGTTCAAGCCGTTCGTCATGAAGCGGCTGGTCGACCTCAACCACGCGCAGAACATCAAGTCCGCCAAGCGCATGGTCGAGCGTGCCCGCCCCGTGGTGTGGGACGTGCTCGAGGAGGTCATCACCGAGCACCCGGTGCTGCTCAACCGCGCGCCGACGCTGCACCGTCTGGGCATCCAGGCCTTCGAGCCGCAGCTGGTCGAGGGCAAGGCCATCCAGATCCACCCGCTGGTCTGCACCGCGTTCAACGCGGACTTCGACGGTGACCAGATGGCGGTGCACCTGCCGCTGTCGGCCGAGGCGCAGGCCGAGGCCCGCATCCTCATGCTGTCGAGCAACAACATCCTGAGCCCGGCCGACGGTCGCCCGATCACCGCGCCGACCCAGGACATGGTGCTCGGCCTCTACCACCTGACGACCCTCACCGGGTCGGCGGAGCTGGCCGAGGGTGAGCTGCCCAAGTCGTACTCGACGACCGCCGAGGCGGTCATGGCCTACGACAAGGGCGCCCTGGGCCTGCAGGAGCGGGTGTCCATCCGCCTCGACGAGGTCTACGGCGTCGACAACGGGCCGAACGACCCGTGGGTCGCCCCGGAGGACTGGGAGCCGGGTCAGCCGGCGCTGGTCTCCACCAGCCTGGGCCGCGTGCTGTTCAACGAGGCCCTGCCCGAGGACTACCGCTTCGTCAACTACCAGGTGCCGAAGAAGGAGCTCGGGGCGATCGTCAACGACCTCGCCGAGCGCTACCCCAAGGTGCAGGTCGCGGCGACGCTGGACGCCCTCAAGTCCGCCGGGTTCCACTGGGCCACCCGCGCGGGGATCACGATCGCCATCGACGACGTGGTCACCCCGCCGGCCAAGCAGGAGATCCTGGACCGGCACGAGGCCGAGGCCCGGCAGATCGAGAAGCAGTACGAGCGCGGCGTCATCACCGACGCCGAGCGTCGTGGCGAGCTGATCGAGATCTGGACCCGTGCCCGGGCCGAGGTCAGCCAGGCGATGGTCGACAACTTCCCGACCACCAACCCGGTCTGGGTCATGGTCAACTCGGGCGCCCGAGGCAACATGATGCAGATCAGCCAGATCGCCGGTATGCGCGGTCTGGTCGCCAACCCGAAGGGCGAGATCATCCCGCGGCCGATCAAGGCCAACTTCCGGGAGGGTCTGTCGGTGCTGGAGTACTTCATCTCCACGCACGGTGCCCGCAAGGGTCTGGCCGACACCGCGCTGCGGACCGCCGACTCCGGTTACCTCACCCGCCGGCTGGTCGACGTCTCCCAGGACGTCATCATCCGCGAGGAGGACTGCGGTACCGACCGCGGCGTGATCATGCCGATCGGCACCGTGGTCGACGGCACGCTGACCCGCGACGCGCACGTCG
The DNA here is from genome assembly GCF_054050215.1 of Geodermatophilus sp. SYSU D01186. Taxonomy (NCBI): domain Bacteria; kingdom Bacillati; phylum Actinomycetota; class Actinomycetes; order Geodermatophilales; family Geodermatophilaceae; genus Geodermatophilus; species Geodermatophilus sp. SYSU D01186. Next base: position 156,772 of record NZ_JBJGYW010000001.1, read on the forward strand.
AGACCAGCGTGTACGCCCGTGCGCTGGCCGCCGACGTGGTGGCCGAGGACGGCACCGTCATCGCCACGGCGAACTCCGACCTCGGTGACGTGCTCCTGCAGACGCTCATCGACGCCGGTGTCGCGGAGGTCAAGGTCCGCTGCGTCTTGACCTGCGAGTCGCTGCTCGGCACCTGCGCCACCTGCTACGGCCGGTCGCTGGCGACCGGCAAGCTCGTGGACGTCGGCGAGGCGGTCGGCATCATCGCTGCCCAGTCGATCGGTGAGCCCGGCACCCAGCTGACGATGCGCACCTTCCACACCGGTGGTGTCGCGGGTGAGGACATCACCCACGGTCTGCCGCGTGTGGTGGAGCTCTTCGAGGCCCGCGTCCCCAAGGGCAAGGCCCCGATCGCCGAGCTGGCCGGCACCGTCCGCATCGAGGACGGCGAGCAGTTCCGCAAGCTCACGATCACCCCGGACGACGGCTCCGACGAGGTCGTCTACGACAAGCTGTCGCGCCGGTCGCGGCTGCGGGTCGAGGACGGCGGCCACGTCGAGGTCGGCGAACAGCTCACCGAGGGTGCGGTCGACCCGCACGAGGTGCTGCGGATCATGGGCCCGCGCGAGGTGCAGCTGCACCTGGTCCGCGAGGTCCAGGAGGTCTACCGCAGCCAGGGCGTGTCGATCCACGACAAGCACATCGAGGTGATCATCCGCCAGATGCTGAAGCGGGTGACCATCATCGACTCGGGCGCGACGGAGTTCCTGCCCGGTGCGCTGGTCGAGCGGACGCTGTTCGAGACCGAGAACCGCCGGGTCGTCGCCGAGGGTGGCGAGCCGGCATCGGCCCGCCCGGTGCTCATGGGCATCACCAAGGCCTCGCTCGCGACCGAGTCGTGGCTGTCGGCCGCCTCCTTCCAGGAGACGACCAAGGTGCTCACCGACGCCGCGATCCAGGGCAAGAGCGACAGCCTGCTCGGCCTCAAGGAGAACGTGATCATCGGGAAGCTGATCCCGGCCGGTACCGGCATCAGCCGCTACCGGAACATCACGGTCGAGCCGACCGAGGAGGCCCGCGCCGCCGTCTACACGATGGCCGGGTACGACGACGGGCAGTACTACAGCCCCGACGTCTTCGGTCAGGGCTCCGGCGAGGCCGTCCGCCTGGAGGAGTACGACTGGCGGGGCTGAGGTAACACCTCCCTCCCCCCGCCGCTCGCACGCTCGCGGCGGGCCCCCTGAGGGAGACCGCAGTGACGAAAGGGCCCCGCAGGCGCGACACGCCTGCGGGGCCCTTCCGCGGTTCCGGGCCGGTCAGCCGAAGTCGGGCTGGGTGCAGGTGAACCGGGCCTCGACCGTCGCGGAGACCGTCTGCGGCACCGGCTCGACCTCGAAGCTGAGCTCGTCGGCGACGCTCGAGTCGGCGGCCGTGCGGAACATCGCCGCGGGGGCGACCGCGAACCCCTCGGGGGCGGCCATCCCGACGTCGGCTATCTGCACCAGTCCGGTCAGCCGCGCACCGGCCGCGGCCGCGTACTCCTCGGCCCGCCGCCGGGCGTCGCGGACCGCCTCCGTCCGCGCACGCCGGTACGCCTCGCTGTCGGGCCGCAGCGCCCAGAACGGCCCGTCCAGCGAGACCATGTCGCGGTCGGCCAGGCGCACCAGCAGGTCACCGAGGACGGCGGGGTCGACCACCACCGCGGTGAGCGACAGGCCGGCCACATGGCCGGTGACCCGTTCCCGCGGGCGTCCGTCCTTGAGCTGCGGCCGCACCCAGAGCGCTCCGGCCTCGACCGACTCGACGGCCGCGCCGTAGCCGCCCAGGGCCCCGCGGACGTCGTCCGCCCGGCGGGTGACGTCGCGCAGCGCCTGCGCGCGGTCACCGGAGCGTGCGCCCACGGACACCCGCACCCGGGCCAGCTCCGGCGGGACCTCCGCCGTCCAGGCTCCCCGGACGGCGATCGTGGCCGCTGCCGGCAGCGTGTCGGCCACGTCAGCCGGCCAGGCGGCGCATCGTCTCCACCGTCGCGAGCCGGCCCTCGGGGCTGCCGTCGAGGGGCTGCAGCATCAGGGTGGTCACCCCGGCCTCGCGGAAGGCGGCGATCCGCTCGGCCACGTAGGACTCCGGGCCGATCAGCGAGGTGGCCCGGACCAGCTCCTCGGGCACCGCGGCCGCGGCCTGGTCCTTCTTGCCGTCCAGGTAGAGGTCCTGGACGGTGCGTGCCTGCTCCTCGTAGCCGTAGCGCCGGGCCAGGTCGTTGTAGAAGTTCTTGCCGCGGGCGCCCATCCCACCGATGTAGAGCGCCAGTTGCGGCCGCACGTGGTCGAGCAGGCCCTCGACGTCGTCCCCGATGGCGACGGGCACGCCGGTGACCACCTGGAGCTCGCCCAGTGCCGGGTCGCGCCTGGCCTTGCCGGCGGCCAGGGACTGGCCCCACACCGAGGCCGCCTTCTCGGGGACGAAGAAGATCGGCTCCCACGCCTCGGCGATCTCGGCGGCGAGCTCCACGTTCTTGGGGCCGAGAGCGGCCAGCAGCACGGGGATCCGCTCGCGGACCGGGGTGTTGATCAGCTTCAGCGGCTTGCCCAGGCCGGTGCCCTGCTCCGGAGGGAGCGGGATGGTGTACTTCGGCCCCTCGTGCGCCAGCCGCTCCCGGCGCCACACCTGCCGGCAGATCTCGACGATCTCCCGGGTGCGCTGCAGCGGGGCGTCGTAGGGGACGCCGTGCCAGCCCTCGATGACCTGCGGGCCGGAGGCGCCCAGGCCCAGGGTGAACCGGCCGCCCGAGACGAAGTCCAGCCCGGCGGCGGTCATGGCGGTCAGCGCCGGCGTGCGGCTGTAGATCGGGAAGATGCCGCTCATCAGCTCGACCCGCTCGGTCACCGCCGCCAGGTAACCGAGCTGGCTCACCGCGTCGAAGGTGTAGACCTCCGCCACCATCGCGAGGTCGAGGCCGGCGGACTCGAGGTCGCGGATCTCGGCGGCGGTCTCGCGGAACCCCCCGCTGTAGCTGGCCTGGATGCCGATGCGCACGTCCACTCCTCTGGTCGGCGGCACCCCGGTCGGCGCCGGTCCCGACCGTATCGGCAGCGGAGAGCGGTGGAGGTGCTGTCCAGGAGCGGGAGGAGGGGCCTTGCTCAGAGGGCGCGGACGACCCCGACGACCTCGGTGACGACACGGACGCCGTCGACGTCCCCCGGGACGCGGCTGGCCGCCCCGGGGTCGGCCAGGTCGACCTTCACCACGTACCCGCTGTCGCGCCGGGCCAGGCCGATGCCGACCACCCCCGGGTCGGTGGCCAGCCTCGCGCTGAGGGCGCTCTTGGCGGCTCGGGCGGAGGCGCGGTCGGTCATGCACCCATGGTGCCCCGGATCGGTCCGGTGCGACAGGCTCAGACCGCCGGGGGCACCCTCAGGCGGGGACCCACTGCAGATCGAGCAGCTCCAGGACCGTGCTCAGGGGGTTGGCGAACGTGACGCCGCCACCGTTGCGGCCGCCGGTCTCGCTGCCCGCGAACAGCAGCCCCAGGGGCGCGCGGTCCGAGCTGCGCCAGATGACCGACCCACTGTCGCCGCCGGCGCTGAACCCGCCGTCCAGACCCTCGATCTCCACCTGGTCGTCGAAGACGTGCACCTGCTGGTCGTACTGGACGCTCAGTCCGTCCACCTCGACGGCGCTGATCCGGCCGATCGTGTGCGCCGTCGTCCGGCCGACCTTCTCCACCCGGTCGTCGGGGTCGACGTCCTCCACCGAGGGGACGTCGGCGCCGAGCGGACCGCCCGGCAGCCGCCCCGGCTCGGCGGGCACCTCCGGGTCGAGGGTGGCCACCGCGGCGTCGACGAGGTTGGCCCGGCCGTCGCCCCGGAACCGGACGAACGCGGCGAGCGTGGCGACGCGGTCGGCGTCGGTGCCGCCGTCGGCAGGCCCCGGCTGCAGCACCGCGTCGCCGACGGCGGCCGCGTCACTGGCCGCCAGCACGTGGTTGTTCGACAGCATCCCCAGCCGGCCGTCGACCCGGACGAAGCCCCCCAGGGTGCCCGCGGTGACCGACGGGTGCGCCACCGACAACCCCGGGCGCAGCGGGCGGGTGCGCCGCTGGAGCTCGCCCGGGGTGGGGGAGGACAGCGCCCGCACCGCGCCGACCACCCGGACGTCGACCTGCTCCAGGACGGCGTCGTCCAGCCCGGCCAGCAGCAGCTCCGCGTCGTCCTTGGCGCTGACCCGGATGGCCAGGTGGGCCCGACCGGGCCCGGTGGGGGCCAGCCCGAGCGCCGGCCGTGCCCAGCCGCCGAGGTCGAGTGCGCTGACCGGACCCGCCTCGGCCAGGCGAGCCGACAGGTGGGCCTTGAGCTCGCGGGCGAGGTCGACGTGCACGGCAATCCTCCGGTGGCGTTCGGTGGGCGTCCTGCGACCGACGGTAGGGCCGGGGTACGACAGCCGCGCGCCGGTCCGCGTCGTCCGAGGTGGACGGGGTGTCGCCGCGTGCACGGGCCCCCGCCGCGTGCGCCGAGCCGGTACAGTCGCGCCACCGTCGGGCCGCCCGGTCGGGTCCGTCCGCCTCCGGGAATACCCGGTCCGGCGCGACGTTGACCCCGACGTACGACCTCGACGAGTGGGCTGAACCACCGCCTGTCGACATGTGGCGGACCCGGCTTTGACCGGGTTCGAGCACGCGGGTATCGTGGTCAGCCGTGCCCAGGGTGCCCTGGGCCTGCTCCCGTTCGCGGTGCGCCTGCCGGTAGGTGGTGGCGCCGAGTCGCGGGGGGCGACCGATCCGGTTCGACTCGCCGGCCGGTCCTGGGGAAGGCGACACGCCCGACCGCGGGGACCGGTGGAGGGCCACGGCCGGAACCGGGTACGGCCCCGGCAGGACCGGCACCCGGTACAGCAGAGCAACGTCCACAGCACGACCCAGCGCAGGTAGGAGATCCAGGCCACCCATGCCCACGATCAACCAGCTGGTCCGCAAGGGCCGCGAGGACAAGGTCGAGAAGACCAAGACCCCGGCGCTGAAGGGCTCCCCTCAGCGTCGTGGCGTGTGCACCCGCGTGTACACGACGACGCCGAAGAAGCCGAACTCGGCGCTGCGCAAGGTCGCTCGCGTGCGTCTCACGAGTGGCATCGAGGTGACCGCCTACATCCCCGGTGTCGGCCACAACCTGCAGGAGCACTCGATGGTGCTCGTGCGCGGCGGCCGGGTGAAGGACCTCCCCGGCGTGCGGTACAAGATCATCCGCGGCTCGCTCGACACCCAGGGTGTCCGCAACCGCAAGCAGGCTCGCAGCCGGTACGGCGCGAAGAAGGAGAAGAGCTGACATGCCGCGCAAGGGCCCTGCACCGCGCCGCCCCCTGGTCGCCGACCCGGTGTACCAGTCGCCGCTGGTCACCCAGCTGGTGAACAAGGTTCTCGTCGACGGCAAGCGCTCGGTCGCCGAGTCGATCGTCTACGGCGCCCTCGAGGGCTGCCGTGCCAAGACCGACACCGACCCGGTGGTCACGCTCAAGCGGGCGCTGGACAACGTCAAGCCGGCCCTCGAGGTCCGCAGCCGCCGCGTCGGTGGTGCGACCTACCAGGTCCCGGTCGAGGTCCGCGCCTCCCGGAGCACGACCCTCGGTCTGCGCTGGCTGATCCAGTACAGCCGCGCCCGTCGCGAGAAGACGATGACCGAGCGTCTGATGAACGAGCTGCTCGACGCCAGCAACGGCCTCGGTGCCGCGGTCAAGCGCCGCGAGGACACGCACAAGATGGCCGAGTCGAACAAGGCCTTCGCGCACTACCGCTGGTAAGTGCCACCCCGGCTGGCTCCGCCAGCCCCCGCGGCCGGCGGGTAGTCCGGGCCACCCCCTGGACACCGCACGCGGACCCGAACCAAAGAGGAGACGAGACAGATGGCCGACACCCAGGCCCAGCTCGCCAAGACCCGCAACATCGGGATCATGGCGCACATCGACGCCGGCAAGACCACGACGACCGAGCGCATCCTCTTCTACACCGGTATCAACTACAAGATCGGTGAGGTCCACGACGGCGCGGCCACGATGGACTGGATGGAGCAGGAGCAGGAGCGCGGCATCACCATCACGTCCGCCGCGACGAAGTGCTCCTGGAACGGCTACGACATCAACATCATCGACACCCCCGGGCACGTCGACTTCACCGTCGAGGTGGAGCGGTCGCTGCGGGTGCTCGACGGTGCCGTCGCCGTCTACGACGGTGTCGCCGGCGTGGAGCCGCAGACCGAGCAGGTGTGGCGGCAGGCCGAGAAGTACGGCGTCCCGCGCATGTGCTTCGTCAACAAGCTCGACCGCACCGGTGCGGACTTCTTCCGCTGCGTCGACATGATGGTCGAGCGGCTCGGCGCCAACCCGGCGGTGCTGCAGCTGCCGATCGGTGCCGAGGCCGACTTCATCGGCGTCGTCGACCTGGTCCAGATGCGTGCGCTCACCTGGCGTGGCGAGACGCAGATGGGTGAGGACTACGCGGTCGAGGAGATCCCGGCCGAGCTCGCCGACCAGGCGGCCGAGTACCGCGAGAAGCTCCTCGAGACCATCGCCGAGACCGACGACGAGCTCATGGAGGCCTACCTCGGCGGCGAGGAGATCTCCGTCGAGCGGCTGAAGGCGGCCATCCGCAAGGCGACCATCGCCGCGCAGGTGAACCCCGTCCTCACCGGCACCGCCTTCAAGAACAAGGGCGTCCAGCCCCTGCTCGACGCGGTCACCGACTACCTGCCCAGCCCGCTGGACATCGAGGCGATCGTCGGCACCGCGCTCGACGGCGAGACCGAGGTCATCCGGCACGCCGACGAGGACGAGCCGTTCTCGGCGCTGGCGTTCAAGATCCAGACCGACCAGCACCTCGGCAAGCTGACCTACATCCGGGTCTACTCCGGCAAGGTCTCCTCCGGGTCCCCGGTGCTCAACAGCACCAAGGACCGCAAGGAGCGGATCGGCAAGATCTACCAGATGCACGCCAACAAGCGCGAGGAGCGCGAGGGCGTGGGCGCCGGCCAGATCGTCGCCGTCGTCGGCCTGAAGCAGACCACCACGGGTGACACGCTCAGCGACCCGCAGAAGCCGGTGATCCTGGAGTCGATGACCTTCCCGGCGCCGGTCATCTCGGTCGCGATCGAGCCGAAGACCAAGAGCGACCAGGAGAAGCTCGGCACCGCCATCCAGAAGCTGGCCGAGGAGGACCCGACCTTCCAGGTCCGGCTCGACGAGGAGACCGGCCAGACGGTCATCTCCGGCATGGGCGAGCTCCACCTGGAGATCCTCGTCGACCGCATGCGGCGCGAGTTCAAGGTCGAGGCCAACGTCGGCAAGCCGCAGGTGGCCTACCGCGAGACCATCCGCAAGACGGTCGAGAAGTACGACTACACGCACAAGAAGCAGACCGGTGGCTCCGGCCAGTTCGCGAAGGTCCAGGTCACCCTGGCGCCGCTCGAGGTCAGCGGCGACGGTCCGACCTACGAGTTCGAGAACGCCGTCACCGGTGGGCGCATCCCGCGGGAGTACATCCCGTCGGTGGACCAGGGCATCCAGGACGCCATGCAGTACGGCGTGCTCGCCGGCTACCCGCTGGTCGGCGTCAAGGCCACCCTGGTCGACGGCCAGTACCACGAGGTCGACTCCTCGGAGATGGCCTTCAAGATCGCCGGCTCGATGGTCTTCAAGGAGGCCGCACGCAAGGCCAGCCCGGCCCTGCTCGAGCCGCTCATGGCCGTCGAGGTCGTCACCCCCGAGGACTACATGGGCGACGTCATCGGCGACCTGAACTCCCGGCGCGGGACCATCCAGGCGATGGAGGAGCGCTCCGGCGCCCGCGTCGTCCGGGCCCTGGTCCCGCTCTCGGAGATGTTCGGCTACGTGGGCGACCTGCGCAGCCGCACCCAGGGGCGGGCGAGCTACACCATGGTGTTCGACTCGTACGCCGAGGTCCCGCAGAACGTCGCCAAGGAGATCATCGCCAAGGCGACCGGCGAGTGACCTGCCGGGCGGGGTAGTCCCGTCCGGCCCCCCAGCAAGCCCACCCCAGAGTTCGCGCACGACTGCGACACCACGAGGAGAGGAACCCAGTGGCCAAGGCCAAGTTCGAGCGGACCAAGCCGCACGTCAACATCGGCACCATCGGGCACATCGACCACGGCAAGACGACGCTGACCGCGGCGATCACCAAGGTGCTGCACGACAAGTACCCGGACCTCAACGAGGCGTCCGCCTTCGACCAGATCGACAAGGCGCCCGAGGAGAAGGCCCGCGGCATCACGATCTCGATCGCGCACGTCGAGTACCAGACCGAGAACCGGCACTACGCGCACGTCGACTGCCCCGGTCACGCCGACTACATCAAGAACATGATCACCGGTGCGGCGCAGATGGACGGCGCCATCCTGGTGGTCGCGGCGACCGACGGCCCGATGCCGCAGACCAAGGAGCACGTCCTCCTGGCCCGCCAGGTCGGCGTCCCCTACATCGTCGTGGCCCTCAACAAGGCCGACATGGTCGACGACGAGGAGATCCTGGAGCTCGTCGAGCTCGAGGTCCGCGAGCTGCTCAGCGAGTACGAGTTCCCGGGCGACGACGTCCCCGTGGTCCGCGTCTCCGCGCTCAAGGCCCTCGAGGGCGACGCCGAGTGGGGCAACAAGCTCATGGAGCTCATGGACGCGGTCGACGCCGCGATCCCCGAGCCGCAGCGTGAGATCGACAAGCCCTTCCTCATGCCCGTCGAGGACGTCTTCACCATCACCGGTCGCGGCACCGTCGTCACCGGTCGCGTGGAGCGCGGCATCGTCAAGGTGAACGAGGAGGTCGAGATCGTCGGCATCCGTTCCTCGTCGACCAAGACCACCGTCACCGGCGTCGAGATGTTCCGCAAGCTGCTCGACCAGGGCCAGGCCGGCGACAACGTCGGTCTGCTCCTGCGCGGCATCAAGCGCGAGGACGTCGAGCGCGGCCAGGTCGTGGTGAAGCCGGGTTCGATCACCCCGCACACCAACTTCGAGGCCTCGGTCTTCATCCTGTCGAAGGACGAGGGTGGTCGTCACACCCCGTTCTTCAACAACTACCGTCCCCAGTTCTACTTCCGGACGACGGACGTGACGGGTGTGGTGACCCTGCCCGCCGGCACCGAGATGGTCATGCCGGGCGACAACACCGACATGACGGTCGAGCTGATCCAGCCGATCGCCATGGAGGAGGGCCTGAAGTTCGCCATCCGTGAGGGTGGCCGGACGGTCGGCGCTGGTCGCGTCACCAAGATCCTCAAGTAAGACCCTCGACGGGCGGCGGCCGATCGCGGCCGCCGCCCGTCCTCGGGTGGCCGACGCCACCCATCCCGCTGGGGCCAGACCGGATGAGGTCAGGACCACCCGGCGTTCCCCAGCTACGAACAGACACCGATCGGCAGGAGCAGAAGACAGCGATGGCGGGACAGAAGATCCGCATCCGGCTGAAGGCCTACGACCACGAGGCGATCGACGCCTCGGCGCGGCGCATCGTCGAGACGGTGACCAAGACCGGTGCGCGCGTCGTCGGCCCGGTGCCGCTGCCGACGGAGAAGAACGTGTACTGCGTCATCCGGTCCCCGCACAAGTACAAGGACTCGCGGGAGCACTTCGAGATGCGTACGCACAAGCGGCTCATCGACATCCTCGACCCGACGCCGAAGACGGTCGACGCGCTCATGCGCATCGACCTGCCGGCCTCGGTCGACGTCAACATCCAGTAAGGGCAGTCAGCAGACATGGCGAGCACATTCCGTGGTCTCCTCGGCGAGAAGCTGGGCATGACCCAGGTCTTCGACGAGAACAACCGCATCGTGCCGGTGACCGTCGTCAAGGCGGGCCCGTGTGTGGTGACCCAGGTGCGCACCCCCGAGGTCGACGGCTACTCCGCCGTCCAGCTCGGGTTCGGTGAGATCGACCCGCGCAAGGTGAACAGGCCCGAGGGCGGGCACTTCGCCAAGGCGGGCGTCACGCCGCGCCGGCACCTGGTGGAACTGCGCACCGCGGACGCCTCGAACTACACGGTCGGCCAGGAGCTGACCGCCGAGGTCCTCGACGGCGTCGCGAAGGTCGACGTCATCGGCACCAGCAAGGGCAAGGGCACCGCCGGCGTCATGAAGCGTCACGGCTTCAAGGGCCTCGGCGCGGCGCACGGCACCCAGCGCAAGCACCGGTCGCCCGGTTCCATCGGCGGGGCCTCGACCCCCGGTCGCGTCTTCAAGGGCCTGCGCATGGCCGGCCGCATGGGCGCGGTCAAGACGACGACCCTCTCGCTCAACGTGCACAAGGTGGACGCCGAGCGTGGGCTGCTGCTGATCAAGGGCGCGATCCCTGGCCCGAAGGGCGGCCTCGTGCTCGTCCGCTCGGCCGTCAAGGGCGGCCCCGTGGGGAGTGACAACCAGTGACCCAGTCCACCCAGACCCGGACCGACCGCGAGGTCGACGTCCGGACCCCGGCGGGGGAGACCGCCGGCAGCGTGACGCTGCCCGGTGAGCTCTTCGACGCGTCGGCCAACGTCTCGCTCATGCACCAGGTCGTGGTGGCCCAGCTGGCCGCCGCGCGTCAGGGCACGCACGCGACCAAGACCCGCGGCCAGGTCAGCGGTGGTGGCGCCAAGCCCTACCGCCAGAAGGGCACCGGCCGAGCCCGCCAGGGCTCCACCCGTGCTCCGCAGTTCGAGGGCGGTGGCACCGTCCACGGGCCGCAGCCGCGCGACTACTCCCAGCGGACGCCCAAGAAGATGAAGGCCGCCGCCCTGCGCGGTGCCCTCTCCGACCGGGCCCGTGAGAACCGCGTCCACGTGGTGAGCACCTTCGTCGACGGGGACGCCCCCAAGACCAAGGCCGCCCTGGCCACGCTCGAGGCGATCACCACCGCCAAGCGCGTGCTCGTGGTCCTCGACCGCGACGACGTCCTCAACTGGGTCAGCCTGCGCAACGTGCCTCAGGTGCACCTGCTCGAGGCCGGCCAGCTCAACACCTACGACGTGCTGGTCTCCGACGAGGTCGTCTTCACCGAGACCGCGCTGGCCGAGTTCGTCGCCGGCCCGGTGTCCGGCAAGCGCCGCGACGTCGAGCTGCCCGACCTCTCGACCCACGAGACGCCCGGCGGCGTCCCGTCGATCGCCCCCGCCGAGGGTGAGGGCACCGTCGAGACCGCCAGCACCACCGACACCACCGAGGAGAAGGCGTGAGCGTCCGCGACCCCCGGGACGTCCTGCTGTCCCCGGTCATCTCGGAGAAGAGCTACGGGCTGCTGGACGAGAACCAGTACACCTTCGTCGTCCTGCCCGAGGCGAACAAGACGCAGATCAAGATCGCGGTCGAGCAGATCTTCAACGTGAAGGTCCTCGGCGTGAACACGATCAACCGCCAGGGCAAGCGCAAGCGGAGCAAGGGCAACCAGATGGGCAAGCGCAAGGACACCAAGCGCGCCATCGTGTCCCTCGCCCCCGGCGACCGCATCGAGATCTTCGGTGGTCCCGGCGCCTGAGCGCCGCGACCGTTCGGACCAGAGATAGAGGACTGAGTCAGCAATGGCTATCCGCAAGTACAAGCCGACGACGCCGGGCCGCCGCGGCTCCAGCGTCGCCGACTTCGCCGAGGTCACCCGCGACCATCCCGAGAAGTCGCTGGTCCGACCGCTGCACGGTCGTGGCGGGCGCAACGTCCACGGGAAGGTCACCGCGCGGCACCAGGGCGGCGGGCACAAGCGCGCCTACCGGGTGATCGACTTCCGCCGGGCCGACAAGGACGGCGTGCCGGCCAAGGTCGCCCACATCGAGTACGACCCCAACCGCACCTCGCGCATCGCGCTGCTGCACTTCGCCGACGGCGAGAAGCGCTACATCATCGCGCCGGCCCGCCTGAAGCAGGGCGACACGGTCGAGTGCGGCCCCTCGGCGGACATCAAGCCGGGCAACAACCTGCCGCTGCGGAACATCCCGGTCGGCACCGTGGTTCACGCCATCGAGCTCCGTCCCGGCGGCGGTGCCAAGATCGCCCGCTCGGCCGGCACCAGCGTCCAGCTGGTGGCCCGTGAGGGTCGTCTGGCGCAGCTGCGCATGCCGTCGGGCGAGATCCGCAACGTCGACGTGCGCTGCCGCGCGACCGTCGGCGAGGTGGGCAACGCCGAGCAGTCGAACATCAACTGGGGCAAGGCCGGCCGCATGCGGTGGAAGGGCAAGCGCCCGACCGTCCGCGGTGTCGCCATGAACCCGGTGGACCACCCGCACGGCGGTGGTGAGGGCAAGACCTCCGGTGGTCGCCACCCGGTGAACCCGAAGGGCAAGCCGGAGGGCCGGACGCGCAAGCGCAAGGCCAGTGACGCCCTGATCGTGCGCCGCCGGCGCACCAACAAGAAGCGCTGAGCGGGTAGAGGAGTCCGACAGACATGCCACGCAGCCTGAAGAAGGGCCCGTTCGTCGACGACCACCTGCTCAAGAAGGTGGACTCGCAGAACGACAAGGGCACCAAGAACGTCATCCGCACCTGGTCGCGGCGCTCGACGATCATCCCCGACATGCTCGGGCACACGATCGCGGTGCACGACGGCCGCAAGCACGTCCCGGTCTTCGTGACCGAGGCGATGGTCGGGCACAAGCTCGGCGAGTTCGCTCCCACGCGCACGTTCCGTGGGCACGTCAAGGACGACCGCCGGTCCCGGCGCGGCTGACCAGGTAGAGAGAGATTCCAATGACTTCCCAGGTGGGACAGGAGACGCCGGTCGCCCGGGCCACGGCCCGGTTCGTCCGCGTCACCCCCATGAAGGCACGCCGGGTGGTGGACCTCATCCGCTACCTGCCGACCGACGAGGCGCTGGCGCTGCTGCGGTTCGCCCCGCAGGCCGCCAGTGAGCCGGTGCTCAAGGTGGTGGCCAGCGCCGTCGCGAACGCCGAGCACAACCTGCGGCTGGACCCGGCCGCCCTGGTCGTGAGCGCCGCGTACGTGGACGAGGGCCCGACGCTCAAGCGGATCCGTCCGCGTGCGCAGGGCCGCGCGTTCCGCATCAACAAGCGGACCTGCCACATCACCGTCGAGGTCGCGGAGGTGGGCGCCAGCGAGGAGCTCGCCGGCAAGTCCCGCACCGCGCGCCGCCGTACCGGCCAGTCCGGCCCGGCCACCCAGCAGCAGAAGAGCAACACGAGGGGAGGGACCCGCTAGTGGGTCAGAAGGTCAACCCGCACGGGTTCCGGCTCGGCATCACCACCGACTACAAGTCCCGGTGGTACGCCGACAAGCTCTACAAGGACTACGTCAAGGAAGACGTGGCCATCCGCAAGCTCATGAGCAAGGGGATGGAGCGGGCCGGGATCTCCAAGGTCGAGATCGAGCGCACCCGCGACCGCGTCCGCGTCGACATCCACACCGCCCGGCCGGGCATCGTCATCGGCCGTCGCGGCGCGGAGGCCGACCGCATCCGCGGCGAGCTGGAGAAGCTCACCGGCAAGCAGGTGCAGCTGAACATCCTCGAGGTCAAGAACCCCGAGTCCGACGCGCAGCTGGTCGCCCAGGGGGTCGCCGAGCAGCTCTCCAGCCGCGTGAGCTTCCGTCGCGCCATGCGCAAGGCCATGCAGTCGGCGCAGCGCAGCCCGCAGGTGAAGGGCATCCGGGTGCAGTGCTCCGGGCGCCTGGGCGGCACCGAGATGAGCCGGTCGGAGTTCTACCGCGAGGGGCGCGTGCCGCTGCACACCCTGCGCGCGAACATCGACTACGGCATCTACGAGGCCCGCACCACCTTCGGCCGCATCGGCGTGAAGGTCTGGATCTACAAGGGCGACGTGAGCGGCTCCCGGGCCGAGCGCGAGGCTCTCGAGGCCCTGGCCGCCCGTCAGCAGCGTCGCGAGCGGGCCCAGCGTCCGCAGCGCCGTTCCGGGTCCTCCGGCACCACCGCCGGTGGCACCGAGGCCGGCCGCGCCGCGGCCGAGTCCCCGACCGGCCCGGCCGTCGACACCACCGACAGCGCGGTGGCCGTGACCTCCGGCGAGGTGGCTCCCGAGCAGACCCTCGCCGAGGCCGCTGGTCCCGAGGCGACCGCTGCGGCCGAGACCACGGCCGCGCAGAACCCCACGGAGGGCTGACACGTGCTGATCCCACGGCGCGTCAAGCACCGCAAGCAGCACCACCCGAGCCGTTCGGGTCGTGCCAAGGGCGGCACCGAGATCAACTTCGGTGAGTACGCCATCCAGGCCCTCGAGCCGGCGTACGTGACCAACCGGCAGATCGAGTCCGCTCGTATCGCCATGACCCGGCACATCCGTCGTGGCGGGAAGGTCTGGATCTCGATCTACCCGGACCGTCCCCTCACCAAGAAGCCGGCCGAGACCCGCATGGGTTCCGGTAAGGGCTCGCCCGAGTGGTGGGTCGCCAACGTGAAGCCGGGCCGGATCATGTTCGAGCTGTCCGGCGTCGCCGAGCCCGTGGCCCGCGAGGCCATGCGCCGCGCGATCCACAAGCTGCCGATGAAGTGCCGCTTCATCACTCGTGAAGGAGAGGTGTGATGGCCGCCGGTCTGACCGCTCCCGAGCTGCGCGAGCTGTCTGCGGACGAGCTCGCCTCGCGGCTGCGCGAGTCGAAGGAAGAACTGTTCAACCTGCGGTTCCAGGTGGCCACCGGCCAGCTGGACAACAACCGGCGGCTGCAGACCGTCCGCCGCGACATCGCCCGGATCTACACGATCATGCGCGAGCGCGAGCTGGGCCTCTCGGTCGCCCCGAGTGAGGGTGTGGCATGAGCGAGCCCCAGTCGGCCACGACCGACAACACCGCCGCCGCGTCCGGGCCCGGCCTGGCCGGACGTGGCTACCGCAAGGTCCGCGAGGGCCTCGTGGTCAGCGACAAGATGGACAAGACGATCGTCGTCGAGGTCGAGGACCGCGTGAAGCACGGCCTCTACGGCAAGGTCATCCGTCGCACCAGCAAGCTGAAGGCGCACGACGAGCAGCAGGTCGCCGGCATCGGTGACCGCGTGCAGATCATGGAGACCCGGCCGACGTCGGCCACCAAGCGGTGGCGGCTGGTCGAGGTCCTCGAGAAGGCCAAGTAAGACCGCGGGGGCCTGCCGGCCTCCGTGTGCCAGGCGGCCCTCCGGGGCCGGTCCAGGAGCAGGTACTCTGGACGACTGGCGCGCCCCACGGGTGCGCGCCCATCCCGGTACTCGTGCTCGGACGCACCGGCGGCAGAAACGCTGCCGGTGCGTCCGCACGTGGGTGCCGGACAGCCGGTTCACCGTTCCGGCCCGGCTGTCACCACTGAGATTTGGGAGTAGGACGTGATCCAGCAGGAGTCGCGACTGCGGGTCGCCGACAACACCGGTGCAAAGGAGATCCTCTGCATCCGTGTGCTCGGCGGATCCGGGCGACGCTACGCGGGCATCGGCGACATCATCGTCGCCACCGTCAAGGACGCCCTGCCCGGCGCCGGCGTGAAGCGGGGTGACGTGGTCAAGGCCGTCGTCGTCCGCACCGTGAAGGAGCGTCGTCGTCCGGACGGCTCCTACATCCGCTTCGACGAGAACGCCGCGGTCATCATCCGCGACAGCGGCGACCCGCGCGGTACGCGCATCTTCGGCCCGGTGGGCCGTGAGCTCCGCGACAAGCGCTTCATGCGGATCATCTCGCTCGCTCCGGAGGTGCTGTGATCATGGCGGACAAGACGCCGTCGATGAAGGTCAAGAAGGGCGACACCGTCGTCGTGCTGTCCGGCAAGGACAAGGGCGCGAAGGGCCGGGTCATCGCCGCCTACCCGAAGGACCAGAAGGTCCTCGTGGAGGGCGTGGGCCGGGTCAAGAAGCACACCCGGATCAGCTCCAACCAGCGCGGTGCCCAGTCGGGCGGGATCGTCACGCAGGAGGCTCGCATCCACGTGAGCAACGTGATGGTGCTCGACTCCGAGGAGAAGCCGACCCGGGTCGGTTACCGCAAGGACGAGGAAGGCCGCAGCATCCGGGTCTCGCGGCGCACCGGTAAGGACCTCTGACCCCATGAGTGCACCCACCCGTGAGCTGCCCCGCATGCTCGCCCACTACCGCGAGCAGATCGCCCCGGCGCTGCAGTCGCAGTTCAACTTCGACAACGTCATGCAGATCCCGCGGCTGACGAAGATCGTGGTCAACATGGGCGTCGGCGAGGCGACCCGTGACGCGAAGCTGATGGACGGCGCGGTCCGCGACCTCACCGCCATCACCGGTCAGAAGCCGGCCGTCGTCCGCGCCCGCAAGTCCATCGCGCAGTTCAAGCTCCGCGAGGGCATGCCGATCGGCGCCAAGGTCACCCTCCGTGGCGACCGCATGTGGGAGTTCCTGGACCGGCTGCTGTCGCTGGCCCTGCCCCGCATCCGTGACTTCCGCGGGCTCAACGCCAAGCAGTTCGACGGTCACGGCAACTACACGTTCGGCCTGACCGAGCAGTCGATGTTCCGCGAGATCGACGTCGACAAGATCGACCGTCCGCGCGGCATGGACATCACGCTGGTCACCACCGCCACGAACGACGAGGAGGGTCGCGAGCTCCTCCGCCTGCTGGGCTTCCCGTTCGCCGGCCAGCCCGTCGTGACCACCACCCGCTGAGCCGGGGCGAGGAGACACTCAGATGGCCAAGAAGGCGCTGATCAACAAGGCGGCCCGCAAGCCCAAGTTCGCGGTCCGCGGGTACACCCGGTGCCAGCGGTGCGGTCGCCCGCACTCGGTGTTCCGCAAGTTCGGCCTGTGCCGGATCTGCCTCCGGGAGATGGCCCACGCCGGCGAGCTCCCGGGCGTCAGCAAGTCCAGCTGGTGAAGGCTCCCGCTGCCCCCACGCCTCGCAAGCTCGGCGCGGGACCCGGCAGCGGGGCCGTTCCAGCACCTCACCAACAGAGCACCACCGATCGCCGAGAGGCCCACGCGCGAGCGCGTGAGGAACCGCGGCGAGAGAGGCACCACACCCCATGACGATGACCGACCCGATCGCGGACATGCTCACGCGGATCCGGAACGCCAACCAGGCGTACCACGACTCCACGACCATGCCGTCGTCGAAGCTGAAGACGCACATCGCCGAGATCCTCCAGCAGGAGGGCTACATCGCCGGCTGGACCGTCAACGAGGTCGAGAAGGACGGCACCACCCGCAAGGAGCTGGTCGTCGACCTCAAGTACGGCCCCAACCGTGAGCGGAGCATCGCCGGCGTCCGGCGCGTCTCCAAGCCCGGTCTGCGGGTGTACGCCAAGTCCAACGCGCTGCCCAAGGTGCTCGGCGGCCTCGGGGTGGCCATCATCTCCACCTCGACCGGGCTGCTCACCGACCGGCAGGCGAACAAGAAGGGCGTGGGCGGGGAAGTCCTCGCCTACGTCTGGTAAGGGAGCGAGAAGATGTCACGGATCGGACGACTCCCGATTCCCGTGCCCGGTGGCGTGGACGTCTCCGTCGACGGTCAGACGGTCAGCGTGAAGGGCCCCAAGGGCTCGCTGACCCACACCGTCGCGGCGCCGATCACCGTCGAGCGCGGCGAGGACGGCACGCTCAGCGTGCAGCGCCCCAACGACGAGCGGGAGAGCCGGGCCCTGCACGGGCTGTCGCGCACCCTGATCGCCAACATGATCACCGGCGTCACCGAGGGGTACACCAAGACCCTCGAGATCGTCGGCGTCGGCTACCGCGTCGCGGCCAAGGGCTCGGACCTCGAGTTCGCCCTCGGCTACAGCCACCCGGTGCCGGTCAAGGCCCCGGAGGGCATCACCTTCACCGTCGAGTCGCCGACCCGCATCCGGGTCGCCGGCATCGACAAGCAGCAGGTGGGCCAGGTCGCGGCCAACATCCGCAAGCTGCGCCGCCCCGACCCGTACAAGGGCAAGGGCGTGCGCTACCAGGGCGAGGTCGTCAAGCGCAAGGTCGGGAAGACGGGTAAGTGATGGCACAGACCGAGAAGGCTGCCGCTCGGGTGCACAAGCCCGTCGGCACCGACATCAGCACCGCACGGCGGGTCTCCCGCCTGCGCCGGCACAACCGGCTGCGCAAGCGGGTCTCGGGCACGCCGGAGCGCCCGCGCCTGGTGGTCCACCGCAGCTCGCGGCACATCCACGTCCAGGTGGTCGACGACACCGTCGGCCGTACCCTGGTCAGCGCCTCGACCCTGGACCCGAGCCTGCGCGGCGCCGAGGGCGACAAGTCCTCGCTGGCCCGTCAGGTGGGGGCCCTGGTCGCCGAGCGCGCCAAGGCCGCCGGCATCGCGGCGGTCGTCTTCGACCGCGGCGGCAACCGCTACCACGGCCGCATCGCGGCGCTGGCGGACGGCGCCCGCGAGGGCGGTCTGGACTTCTGATGAGCTACACCGCGAACGAGCAGATCGAGAGGGACGTCTGATGCCAGGACCACAGCGACGCGGCGGCGGCGCCGGCGGCGGTAACGACCGCCGCGACCGTCGTGACGGCGGGCGGGGGCCCGGCGGCGCGCCTGCCGAGAAGAGCAACTTCATCGAGCGCGTGGTGGCCATCAACCGCGTGTCCAAGGTCGTCAAGGGCGGTCGGCGCTTCAGCTTCACCGCCCTGGTGATCGTGGGCGACGGCGATGGCACCGTGGGCGTCGGCTACGGCAAGGCCAAGGAGGTGCCCGCGGCGATCGCCAAGGGCGTCGAGGAGGCCAAGAAGCACTTCTACAAGGTGCCGCGCATCGCCAGCACCATCCCGCACCCCGTGCAGGGTGAGGCGGCTGCCGGTGTCGTGCTGCTCAAGCCGGCCAGCCCGGGTACCGGTGTCATCGCCGGTGGTCCGGTGCGCGCCGTCCTCGAGTGCGCCGGCATCCACGACGTGCTGTCCAAGAGCCTCGGGTCCTCCAACCCGATCAACATCGTGCACGCCACGATGCAGGCGCTGAAGGACCTCGTCCGTCCCGAGGAGATCGCGGCCCGCCGCGGTCTGCCCCTGGAGGACGTCGCTCCCGCGGCCATGCTGCGTGCCCGTGCGGGCCAGGGGGTCTGACATGGCGCAGCTGAAGGTCACCCAGATCCGGTCCGCGATCGGGACCAAGCCGAACCAGCGTCAGACGCTGCGTTCGCTGGGTCTGAAGAAGATCCACGACTCGGTCGTGCAGGAGGACCGTCCCGAGATCCGCGGGATGGTCGCGACGGTGCCGCACCTGGTCACCGTCGAAGAGATCAGCTGAACCGCGGCTGAGTAGGGACATCTCATGACTCTCAAGGTCCACCACCTGCGTCCGGCCCCGGGCGCCCACACCGCCAAGACCCGCGTGGGTCGCGGTGAGGGCTCGAAGGGCAAGACCGCCGGTCGCGGCACGAAGGGCACCGGCGCGCGGGGCAACACCTCCGCGCGGTTCGAGGGTGGGCAGACCCCGCTGCACATGCGGCTGCCTAAGCTCTCGGGCTTCAAGAACCCGAACAAGGTCGTGTTCCAGGTCGTCAACCTCGACCGGATCGCGGCGCTGTTCCCCCAGGGCGGCTCGGTCAACCCCGACACCCTCGCCGAGGCCGGCGCCGTGCGCCGTGGCCAGCCGGTGAAGGTGCTGGGCACCGGCGACCTGGGTGGCGTCGAGGTGCACGTGCACGCGCACGCGTTCTCGTCGTCCGCCGCCGAGAAGATCAGCGCGGCCGGGGGCAGCACCACCCGCATCTGACGGCCGATGACCCCCGGGGTGCGTCTCTCCGCGAGACGCCCCCGGGGGTCGTCTGCTGCCCGGCCACGGCGCCGCAGCGCCGGGCCACGACAGGGCGGGGCGGCGCACGGCGCCCCGCAGGGACGGGTCCTCGGCCGGTCCCGTTCCACTCGTTGCTAACCTCATCCGACCGAGTAGGGGAGGGCACGTGCTGCAGGCGTTCGCCGCGGCGTTCCGGACGCCAGACCTCCGGCGCAAGCTGCTGTTCTCCCTGGCGATCATCGCCGTCTACCGGCTGGGCGCCCAGGTGCCGGGGCCAGGGGTCTCCGTGGCGGCGATCAACAGCTGCCTCGAGCAGGCGCAGGCCTCCGACCAGCGGGACCTCTACTCGCTGGTCAACCTCTTCTCCGGCGGCGCGCTGCTGAGGCTGTCGATCTTCGCGCTCGGGATCATGCCGTACATCACGGCGAGCATCATCGTCCAGCTGCTGGTCGTGGTCATCCCGCGCTTCGAGCAGCTGAAGAAGGAAGGGCAGTCGGGTCAGGCCAAGCTGACCCAGTACACCCGCTACCTCACCATCGCCCTGGCGATCCTGCAGAGCACCGGCGTCATCGCCCTGGGCCGCAGCGGTCAGCTGTTCCCCAACTGCTCGCAGAACATCATCCCGTCGGACTCCATCTGGACGACGGTCGTGCTGGTCATCTCGATGACCGCCGGTACCGCCGTCATCATGTGGCTCGGCGAGCTGCTGACAGAGAAGGGGATCGGCAACGGCATGTCCGTGCTGATCTTCACCTCGATCGCGGCCCGCATCCCCGCCGAGGGCGGCGCGATCCTGCAGACCCGCGGCGGCTTCGTCTTCGCGCTGGTCTGCCTGCTGGCCGTCGTGATCATCACGTCGGTTGTCTACGTCGAGCAGGCACAGCGCCGGATCCCGGTCCAGTACGCCAAGCGCATGGTCGGTCGCCGCATGTACGGCGGGACGTCGACCTACCTGCCGCTGAAGGTGAACCAGGCCGGCGTCATCCCCGTCATCTTCGCGTCGTCGCTGCTCTACCTGCCCCAGCTGATCACCCAGCTGCAGGGCGACGAGACCGGTCCGGTGCGGCGGTTCTTCGAGAACTACGTCATCGACCAGAGCAGCCCCGTCCACATCGCCGTCTACTTCGGCCTCATCGTGTTCTTCACGTACTTCTACGTGTCGATCACGTTCAACCCGGAGGAGCGGGCCGAGGACATGAAGCGCTACGGCGGCTTCATCCCCGGCATCCGTCCGGGCCGGCCGACCGCGGAGTACCTGCAGTACGTGCTGTCCCGGATCACCCTGCCCGGGTCGATCTACCTGGGCCTGGTGGCGGTGTTGCCCAACCTGTTCCTCTCGCTGACGCAGGAGGGGCAGAACCAGAACTTCCCGTTCGGCGGGACCGCGGTGCTGATCATGGTGGGAGTGGGGTTGGAGACGGTGAAGCAGATCGAGACGCAACTCAACCAGCGCAACTACGAAGGGTTCCTGAAGTAGTGCGCGTCGTGCTGCTCGGCCCTCCGGGCGCGGGCAAGGGCACCCAGGCGCAGATCATCGCCGACCGTCTCGGCGTCCCGGCGATCTCGACCGGGGACATCTTCCGGGCCAACGTCAGCGGGCAGACCGAGCTGGGCCTGCAGGCGAAGGTGTTCATGGACGCCGGGGACCTGGTGCCCGACGAGGTGACCGTGGCCATGGTCCGGGACCGGCTGGCCGAGCCCGACGCCAAGGGCGGTTTCCTGCTCGACGGCTTCCCGCGCACCATCCCCCAGGCCGAGCAGCTGCGCTCCTCCCTCCAGGACCTCGGGCACGGGCTGGACCGCGTGCTGGAACTCGTCGTCGAGGAGGAGGAGCTGGTGCGCCGGCTCTCCGGCCGGCGGATGCTGGTCGACGGGGAGTGGGTGCAGCGCGAGGACGACAAGCCGGAGACAGTGCGGCACCGGCTGCAGGTGTACCGGGAACAGACCGAGCCGCTGTCGGGGTTCTACGAGGCCGAGGGGCTGCTCACGCGGATCGACGCCATCGGGGCGGTCGAGGAGGTCACCGAGCGGGCCATGCGCGCGCTCGGGCAGGCCGGCGGCGACGGGCAGCCGGACGTGCCGACCGGGCAGCCCACCGCGGGCTGAGGACGGCGGCGCAGATGACGGCCGCCGGACTCCTCGGCCGGCTCCCGCTGCTGGCGAAGTGGAGTGGACGGATGATCCAGATCAAGACCCCGCACGAGATCGAGCTGATGCGGGCCGCGGGCCTGGTCGTGGCCGGCGCGATCGCCGCGGTCAAGGCTGCGGTCCGGCCCGGTGTCACCACCGGTGAGCTGGACGCCATCGCCGAGGACCACATCCGCACGGCCGGCGCCATCCCGTCGTTCCTGGGCTACCACGGCTTCACGGGCAGCATCTGCGCGTCGATCAACGACGAGATCGTGCACGGCATCCCGAACGAGGACCGCGCGCTCGCCCTGGGCGACAACATCTCGATCGACTGCGGCGCGATCCTCCAGGGCTGGCACGGGGACTCCGCGGTCACCGTGACGGTGGGGGAGCCCTCCGCCGAGGACGCCGCGCTGATCGCCGTCACCGAGCGCTCGATGTGGGCCGGCCTCGCGCGGGCGCTGGCCGGCGGCCGGCTGACCGACATCAGCCACGCCGTCGAGGAGGCGATCACCAGCGAGCAGCACTCGTACGGGATCGTCGACCACTACGGCGGCCACGGCATCGGCACCGAGATGCACCAGGACCCGCACGTGCTCAACTACGGCCGTGCCGGGCGCGGGCCGAAGCTGGTGCCCGGGCTGGCGCTGGCGATCGAGCCCATGGTCACCGTGGGCGATCCGGCCACCGTCGAGCTCGAGGACGGCTGGACCGTGGTCACCAAGGACGGGTCGCGTGCGGCCCACTTCGAGCACACCGTCGCCATCACCCCCGAGGGGCCCTGGGTCCTGACGGCGGAGGACGGCGGCGTCGCGGGCCTGGCCCCCTTCGGGATCACGCCCCGCACCTGAGATCGCCGTCTGCGGCAGCGTTCCAGCCTCCCGGATCACACGGAGCCGGGTTGGAGAGGCGCGCCGGAGCGGGGTACAGTGAACGACGGCGTTCGCGCCGTCCTGTCGTCGTGCTGTGGCCGCATGACCCAGGGCGCCCTCGCGGGGACGTCTGCACCACCTGTTCTGCAAACAAGCCGAGTGTGACCGCCGGGCTCCGGCGTGGTCGCGCGAGGACCATCAGCACCACCGAGTACGGGAGGCCGTGTAGGGCATGGCGAAGAAGGACGGGGCCATCGAGGTCGAGGGTCGCGTCGTCGAGCCGCTGCCCAACGCGATGTTCCGGGTCGAGTTGCAGAACGGGCACCGGGTGCTCGCCCACATCAGCGGCAAGATGCGGCAGCACTACATCCGCATCCTGCCCGAGGACCGCGTGGTCGTGGAGCTCTCGCCCTACGACCTGACCCGCGGTCGCATCGTCTACCGGTACAAGTAACCGCCGCTGCGCGCCGCCCCATCGGGGGCCGGTGCGTCCGGCGCACGATCGACAGGAATGAGGGGCGGCACCGGTGAAGGTCCAGCCGTCGGTGAAGAAGATCTGCGACAAGTGCAAGGTGATCCGCCGGCACGGCCGGGTCATGGTCATCTGCGACAACGCCCGCCACAAGCAGCGGCAGGGCTGAGGGAGTACCTGGACATGGCACGACTGGCCGGCGTCGACCTCCCCCGCGAGAAGCGGATGGAGATCGCGCTCACCTACATCTACGGCATCGGCAAGGCCCACGCGAAGGAGACCCTGGCCGCGACGGGCGTCAGCCCCGACCTGCGCGCCAAGGACCTCACCGACGAGGACCTGCTGAAGCTGCGTGACTACATCGACGAGCACTTCCGCGTCGAGGGTGACCTGCGCCGCGAGGTGGCCGCCGACATCCGCCGCAAGGTGGAGATCGGCTGCTACCAGGGCCTGCGTCACCGCCGCGGACTGCCCGTCCACGGTCAGCGCACCCGCACCAACGCGCGCTCGAGCAAGGGCCCGCGCAAGACCATCGCCGGCAAGAAGAAGGCCGGCAAGAAGTAAGCCGCAGTGCGCGCCGTCGTGGCGACCCGTGAGGGCGGGAACGGCGGCGCGCACCGCGCGCGCATCTGGCCACTGAACTGAAGGAAACCGGAGAGACATGCCTCCCAGGGCTCGCACTGCGGCTGGTGCCAAGAAGGTCCGCCGCAAGGAGAAGAAGAACGTCGCCCACGGCGCCGCGCACATCAAGAGCACGTTCAACAACACGATCGTGTCGATCACGGACCCGACGGGCAACGTGATCAGCTGGGCCTCCGCCGGCCACGTCGGCTTCAAGGGGTCGCGCAAGTCCACCCCGTTCGCCGCGCAGATGGCGGCGGAGAACGCCGCGCGCAAGGCGCAGGAGCACGGCATGCGCAAGGTCGACGTCTTCGTCAAGGGCCCGGGTTCCGGCCGCGAGACCGCCATCCGGTCCCTGCAGGCCACCGGCCTCGAGGTGGGCCAGATCCAGGACGTGACGCCGCAGCCGCACAACGGCTGCCGCCCCAAGAAGCGCCGCCGGGTCTGACCGGCCACCGACGAGAGCGAAGGTAGAGAAACGTGGCCCGTTACACCGGAGCCGACTGCCGCATGTGCCGGCGCGAGAAGATGAAGCTGTTCCTCAAGGGCAGCAAGTGCGAGTCCCCGAAGTGCCCGATCGAGATCCGGCCCTACCCGCCGGGCGAGCACGGCCGGGGCCGCAGCAAGGACAGCGAGTACCTCCTGCAGCTGCGTGAGAAGCAGAAGGCCCGCCGCATCTACGGCGTGCTGGAGAAGCAGTTCCGCGGCTACTACGAAGAGGCGAACAAGAAGTCGGGCAAGACCGGTGAGGTCCTGCTGCAGATCCTCGAGTCGCGCCTGGACAACGTGGTCTACCGGGCCGGCTTCGCCGAGTCCCGCGACATGGCCCGCCAGCTGGTCCGCCACGGTCACATCCGGGTGAACGGCCGCAAGGTCGACATCCCGTCGTACCGCGTGAGCGCCAACGACATCATCGAGGTCGCCGAGAAGTCGCGGCGGATGCTGCCCTTCGAGGTCGCCCAGGCCCGTGCCGGCGAGCGCCCCGTGCCGCCGTGGCTGGAGGTCATCAGCAGCCAGCTGCGCGTGCTCGTGCACAGCGTCCCGGCCCGTCAGGTGATCGACACCCCGGTCCAGGAGCAGCTGATCGTGGAGCTCTACTCCAAGTAAGCAGGAGGACCCCCTGCCCCTCCGCTCGCGGAGGGACCCTGCAGGGGGCCGACGGCCCCGGCGGGCGGACCGATGTCCGCCGGGGCCTGCACCACCCCCCTCACGGCGTCATATGGCGGGCGCCGGAGGATCCAGAGGAGAACACCCATGCTCATCGCACAGCGCCCGACGCTGACCGAGGAGACCCTCTCCGAGCAGCGCTCGCGGTTCGTCATCGAGCCGCTCGAGCCCGGCTTCGGCTACACCCTCGGCAACTCCCTGCGCCGCACCCTCCTGTCCTCCATCCCCGGCGCTGCTGTCACCAGCATCCGGATCGAGGGCACCCTGCACGAGTTCACCACCGTGCCCGGGGTCAAGGAGGACGTCACCGAGATCATCCTCAACCTCAAGGGCCTGGTCGTCAGCTCCGACTCCGACGAGCCGGTGACCATGTACCTGCGCAAGCAGGGTCCCGGTGAGGTCACCGCCGGCGACATCGCGCCCCCGGCCGGTGTCGAGGTGCACAACCCCGAGCTGCACATCGCCACCCTCAACGGCAAGGGCCGGCTCGAGATCGAGCTCGTCGTCGAGCGTGGCCGCGGCTACGTGCCGGCGCCGCAGAACAAGCAGCCGGGTCAGGAGATCGGCCGGATCCCCGTCGACTCGATCTACTCGCCGGTCCTCAAGGTGACCTACGCGGTCGAGGCGACCCGTGTCGAGCAGCGGACCGACTTCGACCGCCTGGTCGTCGACGTGGAGACCAAGCCGTCGATCGCCCCGCGCGACGCGATCGCCAGCGCCGGCTCCACCCTCGTCGAGCTGTTCGGCCTGCTGCGCGAGCTGAACATCGACGCCGAGGGCATCGAGGTCGGCCCCAGCCCGGCCGAGGCCGCCGACATCGCGAACTTCTCGATGCCGATCGAGGACATGGACCTCACCGTCCGGTCCTACAACTGCCTCAAGCGCGAGGGCGTGCACACCGTCGGTGAGCTCGTCACCCGTTCCGAGGCGGACCTGCTCGACATCCGCAACTTCGGGGCCAAGTCGATCGACGAGGTCAAGATGAAGCTGGCGGCCATGGGCCTGGCGCTCAAGGACAGCCCGCCCGGGTTCATCCCCACCTCGGTCGAGAGCTACGACGAGGGCTACGAGACCGACGCGTACCAGCAGCACGGCGAGTACGCCGAGGTCGAGTACAGCGACGGGTCCTACCAGGAGACCGAGCAGCTCTGAGCTGCGCAGCTGTCCGGGCCGGACGGCGGGGCGACCCGCCGTCCGGCGCCGTCGTCCGGGCAGCCACACTGAAGCGACGACAGCACCACGGATGATGCAGCCCGGCACCGACCGCCCGGCCGCCTGAGGAAGGACCGACATGCCCACCCCCACCAAGGGCCCCCGTCTCGGCGGGTCCCCCTCGCACGAGCGGCTGATGCTGGCCAACCTGGCCACGTCGCTGTTCGAGCACGGGCGGATCACCACCACCGAGACCAAGGCCAAGCGGCTGCGCCCGCTGGCCGAGAAGCTGGTCACCTTCGCCAAGCGCGGTGACCTGCACGCCCGTCGTCAGGTCATGACGACCATCCGGGACAAGGACGTCGTCCACACCCTGTTCGCGGAGATCGGGCCTCGCTTCGCGAACCGTCCCGGCGGCTACACCCGCATCACCAAGGTCGGTCCGCGCAAGGGCGACAACGCCCCCATGGCCGTCATCGAGCTGGTCGAGGGCCTGACCGTGGCCCAGGAGGCCGTCGGCGAGGCCGAGCGCGCCCGCGGCACCCGCTTCGCCTCCGGCGCCGGCGCGGCCGCCGCCTCCGGTGAGGTCACCGCCGACGCCCTCGAGGACGCCGACACCACCGCCGCCGAGACGACCGACGCCGGCACCACCGAGGCGACGGCGACCGACGCCGAGGCTCCCGCGGCCGACGGCGAGACCGCGGCGGACGGCGCGACCGTGGCCGACGAGGCCGTGGCCGAGGACGCCGAGTCCCCGGCCGACGCCGAGGGCACGGACGGCCCGAGGTGAGCGACCGGGCCGAGCCGGGCGAGGGCGGCAGCGCCGGCGCCTCCGGAGTGCCCGCCAGCGGCGGTGACCAGGGTGCGACGTTCGTGGGCGAGACCACCGGGCCCGGCGGGGACACCTCCCCGGCCGTGACCGGCGGCCAGGTCGACGACGAGGCGCAGCAGATCGTCAGCGACGTCTTCAGCCCCGACGGCGAGCGCCAGGACGACGGCGACGTCACCCGCGAGCCGACCGCCGAGAACGGCGTGGTCGTCGAGGGCGACAACGTGTCGCCCGACGTGGCCGACGCCGCGGCCGCCGAGGTCAACGCCGCCGAGCTCGGTGACGCCGCGACCGCGAGCCTGCAGGCGCCCGGCGGCGAGACCGCTCGCGACCCCGAGTGATCCGCTGAGCACTCCGTCCCGGGGTGCACAGACCCGCACCGTGCACGACACCGACGAGCCCGCCACCGTCCCCGGTGGCGGGCTCGTCCGTCTCCGGCTCCGGATCGCCTACGACGGCACCGCCCTCCACGGCTGGGCCCGTCAGCCGGCTCAGCGGACCGTCCAGGGCGACCTGGAGGCCGGGCTGACGACGGTGCTGCGCTGCCCCGTCGAGCTGACCGTCGCGGGGCGCACCGACGCCGGTGTGCACGCCACCGGGCAGGTGGCCCACGTCGACGTACCGCGATCGGCCTGGGCGCAGCAGCGGGAGCGGCTGGTCCGCCGGCTGAGGGGCGTCCTCCCGCCGGACATCGCCGTGCACGGGGTGGACGAGGCGCCGGCGGACTTCGACGCGCGCTTCGGTGCGCTTCGCCGGCACTACGTCTACCGGCTGACCGACGCCGACGCCGGTCCTCCGCCGCTGCGTCGGGCGGACACCGTGGGGTGGCCGCGCCGACTGGATGCCGACGCCATGCACCTGGCTGCCGGGCTGCTGCTCGGCGAGCACGACTTCGCCGCCTACTGCCGGCGCCGCGAGGGGGCGACGACCATCCGCACCCTGCTCGGGCTGTCGGTCGAGCGCGACGGCGACCTGGTCCTCGTGCGGGCGTCGGCCGACGCCTTCTGCCACTCGATGGTGCGCAGCCTCGTGGGCGCCCTGCTGGCGGTCGGGGAGGGGCGGCGCCCGCCGGAGTGGCCGGCCGGGCTGCTGACCCGGACGGAGCGGGCCAGCGAGGTCCCCGTGGCCCCGGCCGGCGGGCTCACCCTGGTCGCGGTGGACTACCCGCCCGACGCCGAGCTCGCCGCCCGCGCGCAGGTCACCCGCGCCCGCCGCGACTGAGGTCAGGGGATGCCGGCGACCGCCTCGGCGACCGGCGTCGTCCCGCTGACCAGCTCGACCACCGCGCCGTCCCGCGGGTCGTCCAGGAAGGCGAGCAGCACCGCGGCGACGTCGTCCCGTGGGACCTCGCCGTACTCGACGCCGTGGGCGAGGGTGACGTGGCCGGTGCCGGGGTCGTCGGTCAGCCGTCCCGGCCGGAGGACCACCGTCTCGAGGGCCGGGCGCGGCAGGATGGCGTCCTCCGCGGCCAGCTTGGCCTGCAGGTAGGTCGCGAAGACCGGGTCCATGCCCGGCGGCGTGCCCCGGCGGGCCTGCTCCACGCCCATCGAGGAGACGAGCAGGTAGCGGCGGACGCCGGCCCGCTCGGCGGCGTCCGCCAGGAGCAGCGCGGCGCCCTTGTCCACGGTGTGCTTGCGGGCAGCGCCGCTGCCCGGCCCGGCGCCCGCGGCGAAGACGACCGCGTCGGCCCCCTCGAGCACGCCGGCCACGTCGTCGACGGCAGCCTGCTCGAGGTCGAGGACCACCGGCTGCACGCCGTCCTGGCGCAGGTCGTCCTGGTGGCCGGGGTCGCGGACGATGCCGACCACGGTGTCGCCGCGGGCGGACAGCAGGCGGCCGAGGCGGCGGGCGACCTGCCCGTGGGCTCCGGCGATGGCGATGCGCATGGCGCGGGCCTACCCCCGGTGGCCTCGGCGCACCCGGGCCAGCCGGACGGCCGCGGCCCTGGCCTTCGCCAGGTCGGCGGGGGTGTCGCAGTCGGTCCACGGTGGCGGCTGCCCCGGCTGCACCGGTGGGTGCAGGCGGCGCACCGCCAGTGGGGCGAGGACCTTCCGCACCGACGTGGGGCCGGAGACGTCCGCGACCGCGGCGCGCAGCGCGTCGGTGCGCCACACGCCGAGCAGCAGCTGGTCGCGGTCGGTGTCGTCGACCACGAGGACCCCGTCGCCGGTCAGCCGCTCCCGCAGGGCCCGGATCAGCCCGGGCGTGAGGAAGGGCAGGTCGCCGGCGAGCAGGGCGACGACGCCGGTGGACACGGCGGCGAGCCCGGCGCGCATGGCCGCGACCGGGCCGCCACGGGGTGGCTCCTCCCGGACGACGACGACGCCGGGCGGCACCGGCTGCGGCGGGCCGACCACCACCCGCGGGTCGGCGTCGGCGACCGCGGCCAGCACCGCGGCGAGCATCGGGCGGCCGCCGACGTCCAGTTGCGGCTTGGCCTGGCCGCCCATCCGCGCCGCGCGGCCGCCGGCGAGGACGACGGCGGCGTACGGCGGCAGCGAGGACACACCGCGAACCGTAGGGGCCGCACGTGGGTACCGTCGCCCTCCGTGGGACGAGTCACGAGCCGGACGCCGGTGCTGCGGATCCGCGGCGCGGCGCGCACCACCCGCCCGGACACCGTGGCGGCCGAGGAGCCGCTGGAGATCCGGCTGTCGGGGACGCCGCTCGCGGTGACCATGCGCACGCCCGGGCACGACTTCGACCTGGTGCACGGCTTCCTGCTCACCGAGGGCGTCATCGGCAGCAGCGACGACGTGCTGGGCCTGCGCTACTGCGACTCGGTGGACGCCGAGGGCCGCAACACCTACAACATCGTCGACGTCGACCTGGCCCCCGGTGTGGCGGCGCCCGACACCGCGCTGGACCGCAACTTCTACACGTCCAGCTCCTGCGGGGTGTGCGGCAAGGCCAGCATCGACGCGATCCGCACGAGGACCCGGTACGACGTCGCCGGCGACGGCACGCGGCTGGCGCTGGAGACGCTGCTCGCGCTGCCCGACCGGTTGCGCGCGGCCCAGCAGGTGTTCGACAAGACCGGGGGGCTGCACGCCGCCGGCCTCTTCACCTCCGACGGCGAGCTGGTGGCCCTGCGCGAGGACGTCGGCCGGCACAACGCGGTCGACAAGGTCGTCGGGGACGCGGTGCGCTCGGGCGGCCTGCCGCTGGCCGGGCACGTGCTGATGGTCAGCGGCCGGGCCAGCTTCGAGCTGACCCAGAAGGCGGCGATGGCCGGCATCCCGGTGCTGGCCGCGGTCTCGGCGCCGTCGTCCCTGGCGGTGGAGCTGGCGGCCGACGTCGGGATCACCCTGGTCGGCTTCCTCCGCGGCGACGGCTGCAACGTCTACACCTGCACCGACCGGCTGGTCCTCCCGGAGTAGGAGAGCCGTCCGGCACGAGGCGGATGCCGCCCTGCGAGGCGGTGGACCGACGGCGGGCCCGGAGGCTTTCCGGCGGGTCGCCGGAGTGGGCTCAGCGCCGGTCGGGGACGGCACGTGGCCGCGGTGTCGTCCGGAGGAGGACGTCAGACGTGGTCGCCGCCGCGGAGCTGGCTGACCACGTGCGGAAGCAGCGGGCCGAGCACGGCGAGCCCGTCGCGCACCCCGCCGGTGGAGCCGGGGAGGTTGACGATGAGGGTCCGCCCGGCCGTGCCGGCCACACCGCGGGAGAGCACCGCCGTGGGCACCGCCGGCTCGCCGTACCGGCGCACGGCCTCGGCCAGGCCGGGTGCCTCGCGCTCCAGGACGGCGCGGGTCGCCTCCGGGGTGACGTCGGTGGGGGAGAGCCCCGTGCCGCCGGTGGTGAGGACGACGTCGGCGCCGGACGCGACCGCCTGGCGCAGCACCACCTCGAGCTCGGCGACGTCGTCGGGGCGCACGTGC
Source organism: Geodermatophilus sp. SYSU D01186 (assembly GCF_054050215.1). Lineage (NCBI taxonomy): Bacteria > Bacillati > Actinomycetota > Actinomycetes > Geodermatophilales > Geodermatophilaceae > Geodermatophilus > Geodermatophilus sp. SYSU D01186. The sequence continues at coordinate 187,505 of NZ_JBJGYW010000001.1, forward strand.
GGGCCCTCCACGGCGAACCCCAGCGCGCGCAGTCCCTCGGCCAGCGCCTGCCCGCTGCGGTCCTCGTAGACCCCGGCGGCGGCCCGGTTGGACGCGGTGACGACGACGGCGCGGGCGCCCTCGGGGAGGGTCACCGCCGCCACTCGCCGCTCTTGCCGCCGGACTTCGCCAGCAGCCGGACGTCGGTGATCGACGCCCGCGGGTCGACGGCCTTGACCATGTCGATCACGGTGAGCCCGGCGACGGCGACCGAGGTGAGGGCCTCCATCTCGACGCCGGTGCGGTCGGCGGTGCGGGCGGTGGCGGTGATCTCCACGGCGTCGTCGGCGACGGTCACGTCGACGGTGACGCCGTGCAGGGCGATGGGGTGACACAGCGGCACGAGGTCCGGGGTGCGCTTGGCCCCGGCGATGCCGGCGATCCGCGCGACGGCGACGGCGTCACCCTTGGGCACACCGTCCCCGCGCAGCAGCGCGACCACCTCGGGGCTGACCAGGACCCGGCCGGCGGCGGTCGCCTCGCGGGCGGTGACCGGCTTCGCCGAGACGTCCACCATGCGGGCGGCCCCGGCGGCGTCCACGTGGGTCAGCCGCGCCTCGGCGAGGGGCGAGTGCACGCCGTCCTCGCGGGTCGGGTTGTCCGCCGTCGGGTCGATGCTGGCCGGGTCACCGGTCACTGGAGCGCTCCTTCGATCAGCACGACGTCCACCTGGGCGCCGGCGGGCAGTTCGGTGACGTCCTCGGGGACGACCACCAGGCAGTTGGCGCGGGCCAGGTGTGCCACCAGGTGCGACCCGGGCCCACCGACCTGGGAGACCCGGCCGGCGTCGTAGCGGCCGCGCAGGAACTGGCGGCGGCCGGCGGGGGAGCGCAGCGGCGCGGTGAGGGTGGCCGGTGCCCGCAGCCGGCCCGGGCTCACGTGGCCCAGCGCCCGGCGCAGCGCCGGCCGGACGAACACCTCGAAGGAGACGAAGGAGCTGACCGGGTTGCCGGGCAGGGTGACCACGGGGACGCCGTCGACGGTGCCGGCGCCTTGGGGCCCGCCGGGCTGCATGGCGACCTTGACGAACTCGACGGTGCCCAGGGCGCGGAAGGCGTCCTTGACCACCTCGTAGGCGCCGGCGCTGACCCCGCCGCTGGTGACGAGCAGGTCGGCGGTTGCCAGCTCGGCGCGGACGGTGGCGAGGAACTGGTCGACGTCGTCGGGGACGAAGTGCAGGCGCCGAGCTGTGCCGCCGGCGTCCTCCACCGCGGCGACCAGCAGCGCGGAGTTCGACTCGTAGATCTGGCCGGGCAGCAGCGGCGCCCCGGGTTCGACCAGCTCGCTGCCGGTGGAGAGCACCAGCACCCGCGGACGGCGGCGGACCCACACGGTGCGCGCCCCGACGGCGGCGGCCAGGCCCAGCTGGGCGGCGCCGAGCGCGGTCCCGGCGGTGAGCGCGACCGCGCCGGCGGCGATGTCCTCGCCCGCGGCGCGCAGGTGGGTGCCGGCCGCGGGCGCGTCCCGGATCTCCACGACGTCGATGCCGCCGTCGGTGAGCTCGACCGGGACGACGACGTCGGCACCCGCGGGCAGGGGCGCGCCGGTCATGATCCGCTGGACCGTGCCCACGGCGAGTGGGCGGACGTCCGTGCGCCCGGCGGGGATGTCGTCGGCCACCGGCAGCCGGACGGGGAGGACCGACACCTCCGACCAGCGCGCGGCGTAGCCGTCCATGGCGGAGTTGTCGAACCCCGGCAGCGCCACCCGGGCCGTCACGTCGCGGGCCAGCACGCGGTTGTGCGCGGCGGCGAGCTCGACCTCCTCCTCGGGCAGGGCGGGCAGCAGCGCCGCGACGACCGCCTGGTGTTCCTCGACCGTGCGCACGGGGCACATCCTGACCGATCCCCGCCGTACGTACCCGGGAGGGCGCCGCACGGGGTCCTCGAGGCCCTACGAGCGCTTCCCGGAGAACGGGTGGGGAGATCCCGCAGACCGACGACGTGGGGCCCGGTCAGTTGACCGGGGCCCACGTGCCCTGGCGTCGAGCCCGACGTCGACCCCAGCCGGTCGCAACCGGCTCAGTCGGTGGAACCAGGCTGCGCCAACCGGCGGGGTCAGCGCGCGGGCTCCTCGGCCGTGGTCGCCGCTCGGCGCGGAGCCGGGACACCGGGCGCGGCCGGTCGGACGTTCGGGTTGTGCTGGAACACGTTCTCCGGGTCCCATGCGGCCTTGAGCGCAGCCAGTCGGCGGTATTTCCGCTCCCCGTAGGAGGCGCGCACCCGTCGCTCCTCGGTGTCGCTCTCGAAGTTGAGGTAGGCGCTCTCATCAGCGGCGTACGGCCGCAGCGCCTGCCACAGATCCCGGACCCAGGCGCGGTCGGCCGCATGGCTCTCCTCGTCCCAGGCGAGGCCAAGCAGGGCCGCCGCCCAACGCGCGTTGCGAGGGCTGCCCCAGGCCGTGGCGTCGTCGGGGATCTCGGAGTATCGGCCCCGCAGGGTGAACATCGGCACGTAGGACATGGGGGAGCGTCTGCGCGGCAGCCGCTCGAGCAGGATCTCGATCGCCTCGTCCGGCAGGTCGTCGAAGTTCAGGCTCTTGGCGTAGGCGCGGATGCCCCACGGTTCGCCGTTGTCGAGCACCTGCTGCAACGCCACGTGCGGCAGAGGCGTGACCATGTCGAACAGCGGTCTGCGCTCCCGCAGCGGCGCCACCGCGGCGGCGTGTTGCTCCGCACTGCCCCAGTTGGCGACGAGCACGGCGATGCCGGGTGTGCCGCGGTGGTGCTCCGGGACGAACGGCTCCGGCGGTGCGGACAGCGCCGCGACCACCGCGCCCATGTCCTCCGGCAGCTCGAACAGGTACTCCCGGGCGAAGGCCAGTGGTGCGGCGGCGTCGGCAACGGACCAGAAGAACAGCCCCAGGTTCGCCATCGGGTCCACCTCGTGCAGGGCGAACACCAGCTCGGTCACGACGCCGAAGTTGGTGCCGGCTCCACGCAGAGCCCACATGAGGTCGGGCTCGGCCTGGTCGGAGGCGACCACGGTACGGCCGTCGGCGGTGACCAGCGTGGCTGCGACCAGGTTGTCGCAGGCGAGGCCCTGCTGGGACATCAACCAACCCATGCCGCCGCTGAGTGTCAGCCCGGCGACGCCGGTGTGGCTGACCGTGCCACCGACGACTGCGAGGCGGTGCTGGGCGGTCGCGGCGTCCACGGCGGCCCAGGACGCGCCCCCGCCGACGTATGCGCGACGCGTCTCCGGGTCCACCCGTACGTGGTTCATCCGGGACAGGTCGATCATCACCGCGCGCTCTTCGACGCAGCTGCCCGCTGCGCTGTGCCCGCCGCCGCGCACGGTCACATCCGTCCCGGTCTCCCGGGCGAGGGCGATCGTCGCGGCTACGTCCTCGGCCGAGCCGGGACGCACGATCAGCGCCGGCTGGCGCGTGATCGCCCCGTTCCAGACCGCCTCAGCTCGTGCGCTGACGAACCCGTCGTCGGCTGGCCGCAGCACCTCCGCCCGGACGGTCCGGAGGAAGCGGGTGATAGAGGAGTCGTCGAGAGGCATCTGTGCCCCCTCTGGTGGGACATCGCTCCCACGGTGAGTGCGCGCTGGGAGCGACCAACTCTGGCACCCGCGGCCGCCGTGGGGCTGCCCATGTGTCCGCCCGTCCAGGCTCGCCGCTGCGCCTCCCGCGCGTGGTGACGCAGGGCACGCGGCAGGTGTGGCACGTCCACCGGCGGGTCAGTCCGGTGGACGGGATCAGATCTCGATGGGACGGCCGGCCGGCGAAGGAGAGCGGGGGCGTCGTGACGTGGTGGAGGACGGCGGCCGGCGGCGGCTGCTCGAGCGCGTGCCGGACGGCGTCCTGCTCACCCCCGCGGGCGTCGCCGCCGCCGCGGACCGGCTCGCGACCGCGCGGGTCGTGAGCCTGCAGCTGCAGCGGCCCGGGCCGGCCGTGCGGGCGGCCCTGGAGCGGGTGTCTCCCGGGGCGGTGGTGGTCACCGACGGGGCGCCCGAGGACGACGCCTCCCGCACGGCCGTGCTCGCCCGGGCCGACGTCGTCCGCGCCGACGCCGCCGAGGCCGAGCTGCTCACCGGCCGGCCGCTGGACGGGGTCGCACCGGAGGACGCCGCGTGGGCGGCAGCGGCGGCCGCCGCCCTCACCGTGGTCCACGCCGGCGGCTGGACCTGTGCCCGGACGCGCTGGAGGACCTCGTGCGCCGGTCCCGGCCGGCCTGAGCCGTCCCGGGATGAGCCCCGGTGCCGCCGCGGCTAGGGTCGCCGGAGGCGAGTGGGAGGCGGAGACGTGGCCGAGTTCGAGAAGATGCTGGCGGCGAACGAGCAGTGGGCGCGGGACTTCCCCGGCGAGCTCCCGGTGCGGCCGGCGCGCAAGGTCGCCGTCGTCGCCTGCATGGACTCCCGGATGCCGCTGTTCCCCCTGCTGGGCCTGGCGGTCGGCGACGCGCACGTCATCCGCAACGCCGGCGGGGTGATCACCGAGGACACGATCCGCTCCCTCACCATCTCCCAGCACCTGCTGGACACCCGCGAGATCGTGCTCGTGCACCACACCAACTGCGGCCTGCAGGCCACCGACGACACCTCGTTCGCCGACCTGGTGGAGCGGGCGACCGGGCGCCGCCCGCCGTGGGCCGCCCGCGCCTTCACCGACCCGGAGAGCGACGTCCGCGAGTCGATGCGGCTGCTGCGCGACTCTCCCTACCTGGTGTCCCGGGAGGTCTGGGGCAGCGTCTACGACGTCGCCACGGGCCGGTTGCACCCGGTCGCGCTGGAGGACTGAGTCCCGCGTCACCCGCCCGGTCGTCTCCGCCCCGGGGACGGCGGTCGGCCGACTGGTATCGTGATCGGCTGGCGCGCGGGCCGGCTGGTGTCCGCGCGCGCTGCACCGTCTCCCGTGTTCGGTGAGGCGATCCCACCAGCCGATCCGACGACGACGGAGGACACGAGCGCCGTGCGCACGTACACCCCCAAGCCCGGCGAGGTCAGCCGGGCCTGGCACGTCATCGACGCCACTGACGTGGTGCTCGGTCGACTCGCCAGCCAGACCGCGATCCTGCTCCGCGGCAAGCACAAGCCCCAGTACGCCCCGCACGTGGACGTCGGCGACTTCGTCGTCATCGTCAACGCCGGCAAGGTGGCGCTGACGGGCACCAAGCGCGACGACAAGATGGCCTACCGCCACTCCGGCTACCCGGGCGGTCTCAAGACCATCCCGGTCGGCGACCAGCTGCGCACCCACCCCGACCGCGTCATCGAGCGCGCGATCAAGGGCATGCTGCCGCACAACAGCCTGGGCCGTCAGATGCTCAAGAAGCTGAAGGTGTACGCCGGGCCGGAGCACCCGCACGCCGCGCAGCAGCCCCAGACCTACGAGATCAAGCAGGTGGCCCAGTGACCAGCGCACTGACCGTGACCGACGCCGAGGGGCGTCCGGTGCAGACCGTCGGCCGGCGCAAGGAGGCCGTGGTCCGCGTGCGGCTGCTGCCGGGCACCGGCCAGTTCCGCCTCAACGGCCGCACCATCGAGGAGTACTTCCCGAACAAGGTGCACCAGCAGCTCATCCGTGAGCCGTTCGTGATCCTCGAGAAGGCCGAGCAGTACGACGTCGTCGGCATCCTCCGGGGTGGCGGCGTCAGCGGGCAGGCCGGCGCGCTGCGCCTGGCGATCGCCCGCGCGCTGGTCGAGGTCGAGGCCGAGGACCGTCCGGCCCTCAAGAAGGCCGGCTTCCTGACTCGTGACGCCCGCGTCACCGAGCGCAAGAAGTACGGCCTCAAGAAGGCCCGCAAGGCGCCTCAGTACTCGAAGCGCTGACCGGTACGTCCGTGGGTCGCCTGTTCGGGACCGACGGCGTCCGGGGTCGGGCCAACGCCGACCTCACGCCGGAGTTGGCCCTCGCGGTGGCACGTGCCGCCGCCGGCGTGCTCGCCGACCGCGACGGGACCTCGCGTCCCGTCGCGGTCGTCGGCCGCGACCCCCGCGCCAGCGGGGAGATGCTCGAGGCCGCCGTCGTGGCGGGCCTCGCCAGCGCCGGTGCGGAGGTGCTGCGGGCCGGGGTGCTGCCCACCCCGGCGATCGCGCACCTGACCGCCTCCACCGGCGCGGACCTCGGCGTGATGATCTCCGCCAGTCACAACCCGATGCCGGACAACGGCATCAAGCTGTTCAGCCGCGGCGGCCACAAGCTGCCCGACGCCGTCGAGGCGGCGATCGAGCAGGTCGTCGCCACCGGCGACACGACCGGCCATCGCCCGACCGGGGGTGAGATCGGTCGCGTCCGCGACCTCGCGGGTGCAGGCGCCATCTACGTCGGGCACCTGCTGTCGACCGTGACGCAGCCCCTGACCGGCCTGACGCTCGTCGTCGACTGCGCCCACGGCGCCGCGGCGACCGTCGCCCCCGAGGTCTACCGCCGGGCCGGCGCCGCCGTCCACGTCATCGGCGGCGAGCCCGACGGCTGGAACATCAACGACGGCATCGGCTCCACGCACCTCGGCCCGCTGACCGAGGCCGTCCGTGCCCACGGCGCCGACCTCGGCATCGCCCACGACGGCGACGCCGACCGCTGCCTCGCGGTCACCGCCGACGGCGAGGTCGTCGACGGCGACGCGATCCTCGCCGTGTGCGCGCTCGCGCTCAAGGAGCGCGGTGAGCTGGCCGGCGACACGGTCGTGGCCACGGTGATGAGCAACCTGGGCTTCCACCACACGATGCGCGCCGCCGGGATCTCGGTGCACACCACCGCCGTCGGCGACCGCTACGTCCTCGAGGCGCTGCGCGACCGCCGGCTCAGCCTCGGCGGGGAGCAGAGCGGGCACCTGGTGTTCCTCGACCACGCCACCACCGGCGACGGCCTGCTCACCGGCCTGTCCCTGCTGTCCCGCATGGCGGCGACCGGGTCGTCGCTGGCCGAGCTGGCGTCGGTGGTGCACCGGCTGCCGCAGACGCTGGTCAACGTCCCGGTCAAGGACCGCCTGGCGGTCGTGGAGAGCAGCGAGGTGGCCGAGGCGGTCAACGCCTGCGAGGCCGAGCTCGGCGACGACGGCCGGGTGCTGCTGCGCCCGTCCGGCACCGAGCAGCTGGTGCGCGTGATGGTCGAGGCGCCCACCCAGGAGCAGGCCGACAGCATCGCGGCCCGGCTGGCCGAGGTCGTCTCCGCCGTCGACTGAGAGGGTCGACCGGTCGTCCCGGAGTGAGGCGAGCGTCTCGTCACCGGTACGGGTGAGCGGGCCCGCGCGCGACGGATCGGTCCCGTTCCGCCGGTACTCTCGGGACAATGTGCGGAATCGTGGGATACGTCGGCCCGCAGAACGCCCTGGACGTCGTCCTGGAGGGTCTGCGCCGTCTCGAGTACCGGGGGTACGACTCGGCCGGGGTCGCCGTCGTCGCTGACGGGACGATGGCGACGGCGAAGAAGGCCGGCAAGCTGGCGAACCTGGAGAAGGTGCTCGTCGACACGCCGCTGCCCGCCGCGACGATCGGCATCGGGCACACCCGGTGGGCGACCCACGGTGGCCCCACCGACCGCAACGCGCACCCCCACCTGTCGGCCGACGGCACGGTGGCGGTGATCCACAACGGCATCATCGAGAACTTCGCCGCCCTGCGCGCCGAGTGCGAGGCCGCCGGCGTCGAGTTCAGCTCCGAGACCGACACCGAGGTCGCCGCCCACCTGCTCGCCACGGCGTACGCGCAGACCCCGGAGGGGCCCGGGCGGCTGGCCGAGGCGATGCGGGCGGTGAGCAACCGCCTGGAGGGCGCCTTCACGCTGGTCGCCTCGCACGTCGACGAGCCCGACACCCTGGTCGCCTCCCGCCGCAACAGCCCGCTCGTGGTCGGCGTCGGCGACGGCGAGTACTTCCTCGGGTCCGACGTCGCCGCGTTCATCTCCCACACCCGCGAGGCCCGGGAGCTCGGGCAGGACCAGGTCGTCGAGATCGACCGGACCCGCGGGCTCACCGTGACCGACTTCGCCGGCACCGTCGTCGAGCCGACCGCCTACACCGTCGACTGGGACGCCGACGCCGCCGAGAAGGGCGGCCACGACTGGTTCATGCTCAAGGAGATCGCCGAGCAGCCGCAGGCGGTCGCCGACACCCTGCTGGGCCGGCTGGGCGACACCGGTGAGCTCGTGCTCGACGAGGTGCGCCTGTCCGACCAGGAGCTGCGCGAGATCGACAAGGTGTTCGTCGTCTCCTGCGGCACCTCGTACCACGCGGGGCTGATCGCGAAGTACGCGATCGAGCACTGGACCCGCATCCCGGTCGAGGTCGAGGTGGCCAGCGAGTTCCGCTACCGCGACCCGGTCCTCGACCGCTCCACGCTCGTGGTGGTCATCAGCCAGTCCGGCGAGACCATGGACACGCTGATGGCGCTGCGCCACGCCCGCGAGCAGAAGGCGCGCACCCTGGCCATCTGCAACGTCAACGGCTCGACCATCCCGCGGGAGTCCGACGCCGTCCTGTACACGCACGCCGGGCCGGAGATCGCCGTCGCCTCGACGAAGAGCTTCCTGGCGCAGATCGTCGCCTGCTACCTCGTGGGGCTCTTCCTCGCGCAGGTGCGCGGGGTCAAGTACGCCGACGAGGTCGCCTCGATCGTCGCCGACCTGCGCCGCATGCCGGAGGCGGTCCGCGAGGTGCTCAGCCAGATGGAGCCGGTCCGCGAGCTGGGCCGCTCCCTGGCCGACGCCGACACGATCCTCTTCCTCGGCCGGCACGTGGCCTTCCCGGTGGCCCTGGAGGGCGCGCTCAAGCTCAAGGAGCTCGCCTACATCCACGCCGAGGGCTTCGCCGCGGGCGAGCTCAAGCACGGCCCGATCGCGCTGATCGACCAGGGCACGCCGGTGGTCGTCGTCGTCCCGTCGCCGCGGGCCCGCGAGTCGGTGCACGGCAAGGTCGTCTCCAACATCCAGGAGGTCCGCGCCCGCGGCGCCCGCACGATCGTGATCGCCGAGGAGGGCGACGAGGACGTCGTCCCCTACGCCGACCACGTCATCCGCGTGCCCCGGACGCCGACGCTGATGGCGCCGATCGTCACCACGGTCCCGCTGCAGGTGCTGGCCTGCGAGATCGCCGACACCCGCGGGTACGACGTCGACCAGCCGCGCAACCTGGCCAAGTCCGTCACCGTCGAGTAGAAGGCCCCGGCTGCTCCCCGCGATCGAAGGACACCGTCCCTCCCACCCCTCGCGCGCTCGGGATGAGCCCCCGGACGGGGCCGGGCAGACTGGCGCCGTGATCATCGGGGTCGGGATCGACGTCGTGCCCGTGGACCGCTTCGCCGAGTCGCTGACCCGTACGCCGGGGCTGCGCAACCGGCTGTTCACCGCGGCGGAGCAGAGCACCCCGTCGGGGACGCCGCGCACCGGGGAGTCGCTGGCCGCCCGCTTCGCCGCCAAGGAGGCCCTCGCCAAGGCCCTCGGTGCGCCGGGTGACCTGCACTGGCACGACGCCGAGGTCACCGTCGGCGAGAACGGCCGGCCGCACCTCGCGGTCAGCGGCACCGTGGCCGGGCGCGCCGCGCAGCTGGGCGTGAGCTCGTGGCACGTGTCGCTGAGCCACGACGGCGGCATCGCCTCGGCCGTGGTGGTCGCGGAGGGCTTCCCCCGCGTGGAGGACGGGCAACCGTGACCGAGCTCGCGGGGCCACGCGGGGACAGGGCATCGGGCCCGAGCGCGAGGCTGACGAGCGTCAGCGAGGAGGCCTCGTGATCGGTCTGTACACGGCCGACGAGGTGCGGGCGGCGGAGGCGCCGCTGCTGGCCGCCACCCGCGAGGGCGTGCTGATGCAGCGGGCCGCGACGGGCCTCGCGACTGTGTGCCTGCGGCTGCTGGACCGGACGCACGGCGCCCGCGTCACCGCGCTCGTGGGCGCCGGCAACAACGGCGGGGACGCGCTGTACGCCGGGGCGCAGCTGGCCCGGCGCGGGGCGCGGGTGACCGCCGTCCTCCTGGACGCCGACCGCGCGCACCCCGGTGGCCTGGCGGCGCTGCGGGCCGCCGGCGGCCGGGTCACCGGGCCCGACGGGGACACAGGGCTGGAGCGGGCCGAGCTCGTCCTCGACGGGATCGTCGGCATCGGCGGCACCGGCGGACTGCGCCCGGCCGCGGCCGCGCTGGTCGAGCGCGCGGTGGCCGGCCCCGGGCTGCTGGTGGCGGTCGACGTCCCCAGCGGGGTGGACGCGAGCACCGGCGCCGTCCCCGGGGTGGCGGTCCCGGCGCAGCACACGGTCACCTTCGGCGCGGTGAAGGCCGGGCTGGTGGTGGGGGAGGGCCGCGGCCACGCCGGCGTCGTCCACCTGGTCGACATCGGCCTGGACGCCACGCTGCCGGCGCCCACGGTCCGGCGGCTGACCGACGCCGACGCCGCCGCCCGCATCCGCCCGCCGGAGGCGGGGGACGACAAGTACTCCCAGGGCGTGGTCGGCATCGTCGCGGGCTCCTCGACCTACCCGGGCGCCGGCGTGCTGTGTACGGGCGCGGCGCTGCGCACCCGGCCGGGGCTGGTCCGCTACGCCGGGACGGCGGCCGAGGGGGTGCGGGCCGCCTGGCCCGAGGCGATCGTCACCTCCGGCCGGCCCGCGGACGCCGGGCGCGTGCAGGCGTGGGTGGTCGGGCCCGGCATGGGCACCGACGACGACGCCCGCAGCGTGCTGGCCGAGGTGCTCGCGACCGACCTGCCGGTGCTGGTGGACGCCGACGCCCTCACGATGGCCGCGCAGCAGCCGGAGTTGGTGCGCGGCCGCGGCGCGCCCACGGTGCTCACCCCGCACGACCGGGAGTTCGCCCGGTTCGGGGCGGAGGTGGGTCCCGACCGGATCGGGGCGGCCCGCCGGCTGGCCGCCGACCTGAACGCCGTCGTCCTGCTCAAGGGCGAGGCCACCGTCGTCGCCGCCCCCGACGGCACCGCGTTCGTCAACGGCACCGGCACCCCGTGGCTGGCCACGGCGGGCACCGGCGACGTGCTGTCGGGCATCGGCGGTGCCCTGCTGGCCACCGGCCTGCCCGCGGTCGAGGCAGTCGCGGTCGCGGCGCACGTGCACGGGCGGGCGGGGCAGGTGGCCGCCGAGGAGGGACCGCTGGTCGCCGGTGACCTGGTCCGCCGGCTGCCCGCGACGCTGGCCCGCCTGCACCGGTCGCCCAGGGGAGGCCTGGGAGACTCGGAGGCGTGACGAGCGGAGCCCGAGCGGAAGTCGTCGTCGACCTGGACGCCATCGCGGCCAACACCGCGGTGCTGCGGGAGCGGGTCGGCCGGCCGCTGATGGCGGTGGTCAAGGCCGACGGCTACGGGCACGGCATGGTGCCCGCCGCGCGGGCGGCCCTGGCCGGCGGCGCCGACGCGCTGGGCGTGGCGGTGGTGGAGGAGGCGCTCGCGCTGCGGGCCGCCGGGGTCACGGCGCCCGTGCTGGCCTGGCTGAACGGGCCCGGGGAGGACTTCGCGGCCGCCCTCTCCGCCGACGTCGAGGTCTCGGTCAACGCCGTCTGGGGGCTGGCCGAGGTGGTCGCCGCGGCCCGGGCCACCGGCCGCCCCGCACGCCTGCACCTGAAGATCGACACCGGGCTCTCCCGGGGCGGGGCGACGTTGGAGCAGTGGCCCGACCTGGTCACCGCCGCCGCCCGCGCGCAGGCCGACGGCGACGTCGAGGTCGTCGGGCTGTGGAGCCACCTCGCCTACGCCGACGCACCGACCCACCCGACGATCGGCCTGCAGGTGGGGGTCTTCGAGCAGGCCGTGGCCGTCGCCCGCGACGCCGGCCTCACCGGCGCCCGCCGGCACCTGGCCAACTCCGCGGCGACCGTCGCCCTGCCCGACACCTGGTTCGACATGGTCCGCCCCGGGATCGCCGTCTACGGGCTGGACCCGCTCGGCGGCGACCCGGCGGCCCACGGGCTGCGCCCGGCGATGACCGTGCAGGCGCGGGTGATGCTCACCAAGCGGGTGCCCGCCGGTGTCGGCGTCTCCTACGGGCACACGTACTCGCCGGAGGCCGAGACCACGCTGGCCGTCGTGCCGGTGGGCTACGCCGACGGCGTGCCGCGGGCGGGGGGCAACCGGGCGCCGGTGCTGGCCGGTGGCCGGCAGCGGACGATCGCCGGTCGCGTGTGCATGGACCAGTTCGTGCTGGACGTCGGCGACGACGCGGTGGCCCCCGGCGACCCCGTCGTCCTCTGGGGTCCGGGGACCGGCGGCGAGCCGACCGCGCAGCAGTGGGCCGATGCGGTCGAGACCATCCACTACGAGCTGGTCGCCCGCATCGGCGGCCGCTTCGTGCGCCGCCACGTCGGCTCGGCGGGCGCCGTCTGATGGCGGCGGCGAGGAAGGCCCCCGCGAGGAGGTCCCCGGCGAAGGGCTCGACGGCGAAGGGGCTGGCCGGCCACCGCGCCGGCATCGTCGGCGCGGTGCTCGGGCTGGCCGCGGCCGGCACCGCCGTCGGGGTCGCGGTCAGCCGGGCCGCGGCGCGCCGGGTCGGCGCCGAGCGGCTGGGGTCGGCGGCCGGACTGCCGCCGGGCCGCACGGACGCCGAGCTGCGCGAGGACGACCCGCTGGGTGCCGCCTCCCGGCCGGCCGACCGCACCGCGCTGGTGCAGGCCGACGACGGCGTGCTCCTGCACGTCGAGGAGATCGGCCCGGCCGACGCGCCGCTGACCGTGGTCTTCGTGCACGGCTACACGCTGTCGATGGCGTCGTGGACGTTCCAGCGGCGGACGCTGGCCGCCGAGCTCGCCACCGCCAACGGCTCCCGCCCCCGGGCCCGGCTGGTCTTCTACGACCAGCGGGGCCACGGCGCCTCCGGCCGCGGCACGGCCGCGCACGCCACCGTGGCGCAGCTGGGCCGCGACCTGGAGGCGGTCCTGCGGGCGCGGGTGCCCTCCGGCCCGGTCGTCCTCGTCGGTCACTCCATGGGCGGGATGACCGTCATGTCGCTGGCGAAGCTGCGACCGGAGCTGTTCGGGACCCGGGTCGTGGGCGCGGCTCTGCTGAGCACGTCGAGCGGCAACCTCGCCGACCTCGACTTCGGCATGCCGGAGTTCCTCACCCGGGTGCGGGCGGCCGTCCTGCCGGTCGCGGCGTTCACGATGCGCCGCCGTCCGGCCCTCGCGGAGCGGACCCGCCGGCTCGCCGCCGACCTGATCTCGTACGTGACGTGGTCGCTGTCGTTCGCCTCGGCGGACGTCGACCCGGCGCTGGGCCGCTACGTCGACTCGATGATCGCCGGCACCCCGGTCGAGGTGATCGCGGAGTTCTACCCGGCGCTGGCCGGTCTCGACGAGAGCGGGTCGCTCGAGCCGCTGCGCGCCGTCCCGACCCTCGTGCTGACCGGTGCCAAGGACACGCTGATCCCCAGCGCGCACAGCGACGCGATCGTCGAACTGCTCGGCGGGGCGGGCACGCCGGGGGTGGAGTACGTCGTCGTCCCGGACGCCGGCCACATGGTGCTGCTGGAGAAGTCCGACGAGGTGACCGGCGCCCTGTCGGCGCTGCTGCGCCGGGTGGTGGCCGAGCGCCCGGCGGTCGCCGGCGGGTAGGCGGTCGGAGGCGGCTCAGCGCGACGGCACGGGCGTGCCCGTGCGCGCGGCCCGGACGACGTCGTCGACGGCGCGGGCGGCCACCGCGGCGCCGCGTTCCTCGTCCAGCAGGCCGACGTGGCTGACGTCCGCCTCGCGCCGGCCGCTGTTGGTGGACAGTGCCGCCATCCGGCCGTGGGCCTCGGAGAAGCCGGGCGCGTGGGGCGACCCCGTGGTGGTGACCACGACCAGCGGCGCGCTGCCGAGGGTGGTCAGGCGCTGAGCCTGGCCGAACACGGCCGGCATGGCGGCGTACTCGTCGCGCTGGTTGCGCCAGCCGCGCGGACCGGCCGCGAACGCCCGGAGCTGACCGGCGGCCGGCTCGGGCAGGGCGGACCAGGCGGCGGACGGGGCGAGGCGGCCGAGGCCCAGCCGCGCCAGGCCGGGCACGATCGCGACCAGGGCCGGGGCGCCGGCGTCGGGAGAGACGGAGCCGGCCGTGGACCGGTAGGGGTCGGACGGGTCGAGCAGCGCCATCCCGGCCACCTGCCCGGGGTACTGCGCGGCGTAGACCATCGCGTAGCTGCCCCCGGTCGAGTGCCCGGCGAGGACGAACGGACCGTCCTCCCCGGCGCGGTCGAGCAGGGCGTGCAGGTCGGCCGCGACCTCGATGCCGTCCTGCACGTGGGGCAGGTCGTCACTCCAGCCCTGCCCCGCGCGGTCGTAGGCGCACACCCGGGTGGTGCGACCGACGACCGGTGCGATGCGGGCCCAGCTCGACGACATCGACCCGAGCCCGCCCAGCAGGACGACGGTGGGGCTGCCGGTGCCGGTGCAGTCCAGGTGCAGCCGGCGGCCGCCGACGTCGTAGCCCCGTCCTGGCATCGCGTCGTCGCCCTGAGAGGCGCGCACGAGGGTCTCCGCCATGCCGCCCACGGCCGCCAGCACCATGAGCGCCACGACCGGGTGGAGCAGCCGGCGGCCGCGGCGCGGGGCGAGCGAGCGGCGCACGCGCCGGCCCGACCACAGGGCCAGCACGAGCAGGGCCGGGGGCCACACCCACCCGGCGGCGGTCAGGCCGGCGTCGCCGGGCGCGACCGCCAGCAGCGCGAGCCCCGTCGCGGCCATCGCGGTCGCCGGGACCAGCGCCCAGCGCTGCGGCTGGTCGGTCCACCGGGACGACGCCACCGCGAGCACCGCCCACCCGAGCGCGAGACCGAGCAGGGCAGACCCGGTGACCACGTGCTCGCGGGCTCCGGCGACGACGACCAGGGTCAGGACGCCGGCCGCCACCAGGCCCGTGAGCAGCGAGCCCGCGACGACCCACCGGGTGCGCCCGGCCCGCGCTGCCGTGCCGGCCCGCGACGGCGGGAAGCGGTCCCTGGTGGTCGTCGGCACAGCGGGGATGGTGGCACCGGGCGGCCCCGTAGGGTGCTGTCGTGGCCGCACCCCGTCCGCCCCGGTTCGACGCCGCCGCGGAGGAGGTGGCCCGCGTCGCCGCCGCCGCGCCGGACTGGGAGACGCTGGCCGCCGCGGCCCGGCCCTGCGTCGCCTGCCCCGAGCTGGCCGCCACCCGGCAGCACGTCGTGGTCGGCGACGTCCCGGCCGGCCGGCCGCGCCTGGCCCTGGTCGGCGAGGCGCCCGGCGCGCAGGAGGACGAGACCGGCCGCCCGTTCGTCGGCAGGTCCGGCGCGCTGCTCGACCAACTGCTCGCCGAGGCGGGGCTCGACCGCGGGCAGGCCGCCGTCCTCAACGTGGTGAAGTGCCGCCCGCCGGGCAACCGGACGCCGAAGGCGCCCGAGGTGGCCCGCTGCAGCGGCTGGCTGCGGCGCCAGCTGGAGCTGCTCGACCCGCCGGTGGTCGTGGCCTTGGGGCTGTCCTCGGCCAAGTGGTTCCTCGGGCCCCGCACGGTGCTGGCCGAGGCCCGCGGGCGGCCGCACGACGTCGAGGGGCGGGCGGTGTGGGCCACCTACCACCCGTCGGCGGCGATCCGGTTCGGGCCGAAGGGCGCGCCGCGGGCCGGGCTGCTGGCCGACCTGACCGCCGTCGCGGGGAGCCTGGCGTGAGGCGCGAGCACGTGCTGCCCACCCCGGAGGACACCCGGGCCCTTGGTGCGGCCCTGGCGGACCTCACGCGCCCCGGTGACCTGGTGGTGCTGGTCGGTCCGCTGGGCGCGGGCAAGACCGCGCTCACCCAGGGGATCGGGCAGGCCCTCGGCGTCCGGGAGCCGGTCACCTCGCCGACGTTCGTCATCGCCCGCGTGCACCGCGGCGGCCGGCTGCCGCTGGTGCACGTCGACGCCTACCGGCTCGGCAGCGTCGCCGACGTCGACGACCTGGACCTCGACGCCTCGACCGAGGAGTCCGTGACCGTGGTCGAGTGGGGCCAGGGCCTGGTCGAGCGGCTGGCCGACGAGCACCTCGAGGTACGGCTGGACCGGCGGGACGACGACGTCCGGACCGCGCAGCTGGTGCCGCACGGCCCCGGCTGGGAGCAGCGCCTCGACGGCGGGCCGACCGCGGGGGCGTGAGCGTGCGGGTGGAGCTGGTGCAGCTGAGCCCCGCGGCGTTGCGCGCCCTCGCCGGCGGCGACCTGACCGCGGCCGAGGCGAGCGCGCCGGTGCCGCTCAGCCGGTACCTCGCCGGGCCCGAGTGCCGCCCGGTGTGGGCGATGCGGGCGGCCCAGGTGGTCGCCGACCCGTCCAGCGCCGACTGGGTCACGCGGGTGGTCTGGGACCCCGACCGCCGCCTGGCCGTCGGGCGGGCCGGCTTCCACGGGCCGCCCGACGCCGCCGGCGTGGTCGAGGTCGGCTACTCGATCGACCCCGGGCACCGGCGGCGGGGGTACGCGCGGGCGGCGCTGCGGGCCCTGCTCGACCGGGCGGCCGCGGACCCGCGCGTCACCACCGTGCGGGCCTCCGTCGCGCCGGGCAACGTGGCCTCGCGGGACCTCGTGCTGGGCTCCGGCTTCGTCGCCGTGGGGGAGCAGGTGGACGAGGTGGACGGCCCGGAGGTCGTCTACGAGGTGGCCGCCGGCGCTCACCTAGGCTGAGCGGTCGTGCTGGTCCTCGCCCTCGACACCGCCACGCCGACGCTCGTCGCCGGCCTCGCCCGGTGGTCCCCGGACGGCGCGACGCAGGTGCTGGCCGAGCGCGCGGTGCCCTCGGGCAACCGGCACGCCGAGCTGCTCACCGTCGCGGTCACCGAGGTCCTCGCCGAGGCCGGGCACACGGTGGCCGACCTCGACGCGGTCGTGACCGGGCTCGGGCCCGGGCCGTTCACCGGCCTGCGGGTCGGCGTGGTGACCGCCGCCGCGCTCGCCGACGCGCGCGGGGTGCCCGTCGTCGGCGTCTGCTCGCTCGACGCCGTCGGCTCGGGCGCCCGCACCGTGGTGACCGACGCCCGCCGCAAGGAGGTCTACTGGGCCGCCTACGGCGCCGACGGCGCCCGTACCGGCGGGCCCGGCGTGGTGCGTCCCGAGGAGCTCGCCGCGTCCGGCCCGCTGGTGGGCGACACCCGGTTCGCCGAGCGACTGGGCGCGCCGGTCACCCCGGCCGACGTGACGACGGCGGGGCTGTTGCGGGCCGCGGCCGCCCAGCTCGCCGACCCGTCGTCCGCCGCGCCGCTGGCGCCGCTGTACCTGCGCCGCCCGGACGCCGTCCCGCCGACGACGTTCAAGCCGGTGACGACCACGTGAGTGCCCGGCTGCGGCCGATGCGGCTGGCCGACCTCGGCGCCGTCCTGGAGTTGGAGGAGGAGCTGTTCGCCCCCGACACCTGGACCGCGGCGATGTACCGCGACGAGCTCGCCCGCACCGACACCCGGTACTACCTGGTGGCCGAGGACGGTGACCGCGTCGTCGGCTACGCGGGCCTGATCGCCTACGACGACGAGGCGCACGTGGCCACCATCGGGGTGGCCGTCGAGCGGCAGGGCGAGGGCATCGGGGCCGCGCTGCTGGACGCGCTGCTGGCCGAGGCCGACCGGCGCAGCCCGGTGGTGCTGCTGGAGGTGCGGGCGGACAACGAGCTGGCCCAGGGTCTGTACCGGCGGCGGGGGTTCACCGAGATCGGCCGGCGCCGGGGCTACTACCAACCGAGCGGCACCGACGCCGTCGTGATGAAGCGGGAGAAGGCGTGAGCGACTCTGTGATCGATCCGGCTCCGCCGGGCGGGAGCGAACGGTGACGTCGAGTCAGCCGCTCGTCCTGGGCTTCGAGACCTCGTGCGACGAGACCGGCGTGGGCCTGGTGCGCGGGCAGACGCTGCTGTCGGACGCCCTGGCCACCTCCGTGGCCGAGCACGAGCGCTTCGGCGGGGTGGTGCCCGAGATCGCGTCGCGGGCGCACCTGGAGGCGATGGTGCCCACCGTGCACCGCGCCCTGACCGAGGCGGGGGTGCAGGCCTCCGACGTCGACGCCGTCGCGGTGACCGCCGGACCCGGCCTCACCGGCGCGCTGCTGGTCGGGCTGGCCGCGGCGAAGGCCTACGCCCTGGCCCTGGGCAAGCCGCTGTACGGCGTCAACCACCTGGCCGCGCACGTCGCCGTCGACGAGCTGCAGCACGGCCGGCTGGCCGAGCCGTCGCTGGCGTTGCTGGTCTCCGGCGGGCACAGCTCGCTCCTGCTGGTGCCCGACCTCGCCCGCGAGGTGCAGTCCCTGGGCCGGACCATCGACGACGCGGCGGGGGAGGCCTTCGACAAGGTGGCCCGGGTGCTCGGCCTGCCGTTCCCCGGTGGCCCGCCGATCGACAGGGCCGCGCGCGAGGGGGACCCCGCGGCGATCGACTTCCCGCGCGGGCTCACCGGCCCCCGCGACGCGCCCTACGACTTCTCGTTCTCCGGCCTGAAGACCGCTGTCGCCCGGTGGGTCGAGGCCCGGCAGCGGGCGGGGGAGCCGGTGCCGGTGGCCGACGTCGCGGCGTCCTTCCAGGAGGCGGTGGCCGACGTCCTGACGCGGAAGGCGGTCCGCGCCTGCAAGGACCACGGCGTCGACCACCTGGTGCTCGGTGGCGGGGTCGCGGCCAACTCCCGGCTGCGCGCGCTGGCCGAGGAGCGCTGCGCGGAGGCCGGCATCGTGCTGCGGGCGCCCAGCCCGCGGCTGTGCACGGACAACGGCGCGATGGTGGCCGCGCTGGGCTCGCGGCTCGTCGAGGCCGGCGTGGCCCCGTCGGCACCGGACGTCGGCGCGGACAGCTCCCTGCCGATCGACGTCGTCACCCGCTGAGGGCCATTGTGGCCACAATGGCCCTCAGCTGACTCCGCAGACGAGGGCGGTGGGGGCGCCGGCGACGCGGGTGACGACGACGGTCGCCGACCCTGCGCCCGCTCCGCGCAGCTGCCGGGCCAGCGTCTCCGGCTCGATGGCCGACCCGCGCTTCTTCACCACGACCCTTCCCACGCCGCGGGCCCGCAGCAGCGCCCTGAGCTTCTTGAGGTTGAACGGCAGCACCTCGTCGACCCGGTACGAGGCGACCCAGGGGGAGCCGGCCGGGGAGTCCGAGGTCAGGTAGGCGATGGTCGGGTCGACGAGGGTCGCGCCCAGGTCGGCGGCGACCAGCGACACCAGCCCCGACCGGATCACCGCCGGGTCCGGCTCGTGCAGCCAGCCGCGCACCGGGCCCACCGGCGCCGGGCCGGGGTCGGCGTCCGCGGTCAGCTCGAGGACCTCGCCGTCGCGCACCAGCGCGGCCCGCCGCCACGTCGTCGACAGCGCGCGCCCCCACAGCAGCGCCTCGACGATCGAGCTCCCGGCCGAGACCCACTCCGCCTCGACGCCGGCCGGGACGCGGTCGTGGTCCAGCCCCGGCGCCACCTTCACCACCGCACGGGGCACGCGGTCCAGCAGCGCGACGACCGTCGACCAGGGCGGCGACCACCGGTCGGGGTCCAGCTGCCGCCGTCCGCCGGCCCGCCGGGCGGGGTCCAGGACGGCGGCGGCGCACCCGGCCACCGCGCCGTCGGCGGCCGCGGCCACCAGGTCCACGACGTCGGCGTCGCGCACGGTGACCCGGTCGGCGAGGTCCAGCGCGGCGGCGTTGGCCGCGGTCAGCTCACGGGCCAGCGGGTCACGGTCGACGGCGACCACGGAGGCGCCGGCCCGGGCGAGGGCCACGGTGTCGGTGCCGGACGCGCAGCCCAGGTCGGCGGCCGTGCCGGCGTCCGCGGCCAGCAGCCGGGCCGCCCGGCGGGTCGCCAGCGCGGGACGGCCGGCCTGCTCCAGCGTGTCGGCGGTGAGGAACAGGACGTCGGCGTCGGCACCGAACACCGGCCGGGCCCGTGCCCGGAGCCGGGCCAGCTCCCACGCCGGCCCGGCGTGCTCCGCGCCGACCTCGGCGCGCAACCGGCCGAGGCCGGTCAGCAGGTCGGTGCCCCCGGCGAGCAGCTCCGCCGCCCGGCCGGCCGCCGCCGTGCCCTCCGGGGTGCGCAACCACCTGAGCTGCGCCAGCGCGTCGATGGCAGGCTCAGGGGGCACCGGCACAGCGTGACGCACCGGTCCGTGCCCCGGTCCGGTGACCCGGTTGAGCGGCTGGCACTCTCATGGGTAGAGTGCCAATCGACACGGGCAGGCGCCTGACCCCCGCGACGGCAGGCCCCGCCCCCGTGCCACAGCATCAGCACCAACCCACCAGCCGTCCGACACCGAAGGGGGCGTCGCCGACGTGACGACCGCTACCAAGGTCAGCATCAAGCCGCTGGAGGACCGTGTCGTGGTCCAGGCCAACGAGGCCGAGACCACCACCGCCTCCGGTCTGGTCATCCCGGACACCGCCAAGGAGAAGCCCCAGGAGGGCACCGTCGTCGCCGTGGGCCCCGGCCGCGTCGACGACAACGGCAACCGCGTGCCGCTCGACGTCAAGGTCGGCGACGTGGTCATCTACTCCAAGTACGGCGGCACCGAGGTCAAGTACGCCGGCGAGGAGTACCTGGTGCTCTCCGCCCGCGACCTGCTCGCCGTCGTGGAGAAGTAGAAGGACCCCGTCCTCCTCATCCCTCGCGAGCTCGGGACGAGCCTCGGGACGGGGCCGGCATCCGGTCCCGCCCCGAGGGTGACCCACCTCCGCACCGACCGCCCCGGCGACCCGAACACCGGGTCCCGGGGCGGTCGTCGTCCGACCCCCTGAACTCCGTATCGGAAGGGCCCCATGGCCAAGATCATCAAGTTCAACGAGGACGCCCGCCGCGCGCTCGAGCGCGGTGTCGACAAGCTCGCCGACGCCGTCAAGGTGACCCTCGGCCCGCGCGGCCGCAACGTCGTCCTCGACAAGAAGTTCGGCGCGCCCACCATCACCAACGACGGCGTCACGATCGCCCGCGAGGTGGAGCTCGAGGACCCCTACGAGAACCTCGGCGCCCAGCTGGCCAAGAACGTCGCCACCAAGACCAACGACGTCGCCGGTGACGGCACCACCACCGCGACCGTGCTGGCCCAGGCCCTGGTCCACGAGGGCATGCGCAACGTCGCCGCCGGCGCGGGCCCGATGGCGCTGGGCGCCGGCATGCGCGCCGCCGCCGACGCCGTCGCCACGGCCCTCGACGAGGTCGCCATCCCCGTCTCCGACCAGGCCTCCATCGCCGGCGTCGCGACGATCTCCGCGCAGGACGCCGAGGTCGGCCGGCTCATCGGCGAGGCCATGGAGAAGGTCGGCAAGGACGGCGTCATCACCGTCGAGGAGAGCAACACCCTCTCCACCGAGCTCGACGTCACCGAGGGCGTGCAGTTCGACAAGGGCTACCTCTCGCCCTACTTTGTCACCGACCAGGAGGCGATGGAGGCCGTCCTCGACGACGCCCTCGTCCTGCTGGTCAGCGGCAAGATCAGTGCCCTGGCCGACCTGCTCCCGCTGCTGGAGAAGGTGCTGTCCACCGGCGCCCGGCCGCTGCTGATCGTCGCCGAGGACGTCGAGGGTGAGGCGCTGTCCACCCTCGTCGTCAACTCCATCCGGAAGACGATCAAGGTCGTCGCCGTCAAGTCGCCGTACTTCGGTGACCGGCGCAAGGCGTTCATGACCGACCTCGCCGTCGTCACCGGCGGTCAGGTGGTCAGCGAGGACGTCGGCCTCAAGCTCGACCAGGTCGGCCTGGAGGTGCTCGGCACCGCCCGCCGGATCACCGTCGACAAGGACAACACCACGATCGTCGACGGCGGCGGCACGACCCAGGCCATCGGCGACCGCGTGGCCCAGATCCGGCGCGAGATCGAGGCGACCGACTCCGACTGGGACCGCGAGAAGCTGCAGGAGCGGCTGGCCAAGCTCGCCGGCGGCATCGGCGTCATCCGCGTCGGTGCGGCGACCGAGGTCGAGATGAAGGAGAAGAAGCACCGCATCGAGGACGCCATCGCCGCCACCCGCGCCGCGGTGGAGGAGGGCGTCGTCCCCGGCGGTGGCTCGGCGCTCGTGCACGCGGCGGCCGCGATCGACTCCCTCGGCCTCTCCGGTGACGAGCTCACCGGCGCCCGCGCCGTCCGTGCCGCCCTCGACGCCCCGCTGGTGCGGATCGCCGAGAACGCCGGGTTCGAGGGCCGGGTCGTCGTCGCCAAGGTCCGCGAGGCGGGCACGGGCACGGGCTTCAACGCCGCGACCGGCGAGTTCGGCGACCTGGTCGCCCAGGGCGTCATCGACCCGGTCAAGGTCACCAAGGCCGCGCTGGGCAACGCCGTCTCGATCGCCGCGATGGTGCTGACCACCGACTCCGCCGTCGTCGAGGCGCCGCAGGAGGAGCACGAGCACGCGGGTGCCGGGCACCACACCCACGGCCACTCGCACGGCCACGGGCACAGCCACTGAGGTGAGCCCCGGCTCCTGACGAGATCGGCGATCTCGCACGCTTCCCGCCGTCGGGACGTGCGAGATCGCCGATCTCGTCGCACAAGGGAGCGCCAGAACGCACAGAGGGCCGGTCCAGCAGCTGCTGGACCGGCCCTCTGCCGCGTCTGTGGAGGAGGCTCAGACCCCCGCGGCGACGGCGGCGGGCTCCGCGGCGATCAGCCGGGCCCGCTCCTCCTCGCTCATGCCGCCCCACACGCCGTACGGCTCGCGGACGGACAGTGCGTGCTTCAGGCACGCGTCGATGACGGGGCAGCGGGCGCAGACGGCCTTGGCGGCCGCCTGGCGCCGGGCCCGGGCCGGGCCGCGCTCGCCGTCGGGGTGGAAGAACAGGGCCGTGCTTTCGCCACGGCAGGCTCCGTGCAGCTGCCAGTCCCAGACCTCGGCAACGGGGGTGGGGAGTCGGCGGATGTCGGCCATGAAGGTCCTCCTCGGCTCGGTGCGGGCCGGAGAAGGCGGTCCGGCTGCAAGGGGCCCGGTGCCCGAGGCCTCCACGGGTCAAACACACCGTGACCCTGCATTTTCACGGCTCTCGTCTCCCCCCGCTGGGTGAGAGGCGCTGTCGTCACCCCCCGCACTCGATCAAGGTGACTGCAGGTCGTGTCGAACTCCGGCGTGGGACACCCCACGGAGCGTCGGCACTGCCGGTGGCGACGGCGGTGCCCCGGGTGGGGACTCCCGCCCGAGCGACACCCGGCCGGGGGATCCGGGCGGTGGGACCCGGACGGTACCGAGCGGCCGGGAGAGCGAGGAGCAGGCGTGATCGACGACAGGATGCGCGGCCCGGGCCAGGGCACGACGACCGTGTGGGTCTACGACGAGCGCCGGCGGGTCCGCGACGACATCGCGGGCCGGCTGGTGGCGCTGCCGTTCGTGGGCCGGGTGGAGGTCGTCGGTGACGCCGCCGCCCTCATGTCCCGGCTGGCGACCCGGCTGCCCGACGTGCTGCTGGTCGGCACCCAGCGGGCGCTGGACTCCGGGCTGACCGTCGCCACCCAGGCACTGCGGGCGCACCCCCGGCTGCCGGTGCTCGTGCTCGGCGCGCCCGACGACGCCGAGAGCGTGCGGGCCGCCGTCGCGGTGGGTGCGCGCGGGTACCTGCGCTGGGACGCCACGGCCCTGGAGATGGGCCTGGGCCTGTCCCGGGTCGGGCTGCGGGTCGACGGCCGGGGTCCCGCCCCTTCCATCCCGCACCAGCCGGTGCCGCTGGCGTCGGTCGGCGCCGCCACCGCGAGCCCCGCGTGGAGTGGTGCCACCCCGCTGGCCGGGTCCGCCCCGACGACGGTGCGCTCCACCGTGCGCGAGCCGGCGGCGGTCAGCCTGTCGATGCGCGAGATGCAGGTGCTGACCGGCATGAGCCAGGGCAAGAGCAACGCCCAGATCGGCCGGGAGCTCTACCTGTCCGAGGACACCATCAAGACCCACGCCCGCCGGCTGTTCCGCAAGCTGGGCGCCAAGGACCGCGCCGAGGCGGTGGCCACCGGCTTCCGCCGCGGCATGATGCAGTGACGATGCGGTCCTGACCGACCGCGATGACGAGAGCCCCCGGCGTGCGCGCCGGGGGCTCTCGGCGTGTCAGCGGGCCGGGACAGCGATCGGGACCGACGGGAGGGCAGCGCAGGTCGGGCACGGCACGCGTCCGGGTGGACCGGTCGAGGGGTCCGGAGGGTCCCCGACCGGGACACGGGCAGCGGCTCCACGCAGCCGGGGACGGCACGCGGCCGCGGTGCCGTCCGGAGGACCGCAGTGACTCAGTCGTCGCGGGCGTGCTTGCCGGCGCGGCCGCTGCCGGGCTCCTCGCGCTCGGCCATCGCGGCGATCCCGTCGGCGTAGCCGCTGGCGTAGTCCCAGCTCACGTAGTCGTCGGGGTCGGGGTCGAACGGCGGCTCGTGGCGGCCGGTCTGCCCCTCCTCGAGCAGCTGGCGCAGGTTGGCCTGCATGAGGGCCCAGTCGACGTGGTGCTCCTCGTCGCAGTCGGGGCAGTCCACGACGATGCCCTTGATGCCGGTGGGCTCCAGGAGGGTGCGGAACACCTCCAGCTCGGCGAGGTCGTCCAGGACGCCGGCCCGCTCCTCCATGGTCAGCGGCGGCGGACCTGGCTGGTCGGCGGGCCCGAAGTCGGGCCCGGATGCGTCGTCCCACGTACTCACGGCTCCCACGGTAGTGGCCTGACGGGCATCACATCGAGCGCGCGGTGTCGCCGCCTACGATCGACGGAGACTCCCGCGCGCCCATCAGGGCGCCGGCCGATCCGGAGGGGTGGCGGCTTCGATGCAGCCCGACGAGTTCGTTCCCGAGCTGCCGGCGAAGTTCGCGCCGCTCGGGCTCACCTACGACGACGTCCTGCTGATCCCCGGTGCGTCCGACGTCGTGCCGGCCGAGGTGGACACCAGCAGCCAGCTCACGCGGGGCATCCGGCTGGCCGTGCCGCTGGTCTCCAGCGCGATGGACACCGTCACCGAGGCCCGGATGGCGATCGCGATGGCCCGCGTCGGCGGCATCGGCGTCCTGCACCGCAACCTCGCCGCCGAGGAGCAGGCCGGCCAGGTGGACCTGGTCAAGCGCTCCGAGGCCGGCATGGTCACCAATCCGGTCACCTGCTCCCCGGAGAACACCCTCGCCGAGGTCGACGCGCTGTCGGCGCGCTACCGGATCTCCGGTGCGCCCGTCGTCGACGCCGACGGCGTCCTCGTGGGCATCGTGACCAACCGCGACATGCGGTTCGAGACCGACCAGTCGGTGCTGGTCCGCGACGTGATGACGCCGATGCCGCTGATCACCGCCCCGGTCGGTGTCGACGCCGACACCGCGCTGCGCCTGCTCTCCAAGCACAAGGTGGAGAAGCTGCCGCTGGTCGACGACGCCGGCCGGCTGCGCGGGCTGATCACCGTCAAGGACTTCGTCAAGCGCGACCAGTACCCCAACGCCACCAAGGACGTCGACGGCCGGCTGATGGTGGGCGCGGCGCTCGGCGTGGGCGAGGACGCCTACAAGCGGGCCGGCCTGCTGGTCGACGCCGGCGTCGACGTGCTGGTCGTCGACACCGCGCACGGCCACCAGCGCGCGGTGCTGGACATGGTCGCCCGCGTGAAGAAGGACTTCGCGACCGTCGGCCACGGCGTCCAGGTGGTCGGCGGCAACGTCGCCACCCGCGCGGGTGCGCAGGCGCTGGTCGACGCGGGCGTGGACGCGGTGAAGGTCGGCGTCGGGCCCGGCTCCATCTGCACCACCCGGGTGGTCGCCGGCGTCGGCGTCCCCCAGGTCACCGCCATCTACGAGGCCGCGCTGGCGGCCCGGGCGGCCGGCGTCCCGGTGATCGCCGACGGCGGTCTGCAGTACTCCGGCGACATCGCCAAGGCGCTCGTCGCCGGCGCGTCCACGGTGATGATCGGCGGCCTGTTCGCCGGCGTCGAGGAGGCGCCGGGCGAGCTGGTGTTCGTCAACGGCAAGCAGTACAAGACCTACCGCGGCATGGGGTCGCTGGGCGCGATGCAGAAGCGCGGCAACCAGTCCTACAGCCGGGACCGCTACTTCGCCGACGACGTCCTCTCCGACGACAAGCTCGTCCCCGAGGGCATCGAGGGCCAGGTGCCCTACCGCGGCCCGCTGGCCGGCGTGGCGCACCAGCTCGTCGGCGGCCTGCGCGCCTCCATGGGCTACGCGGGGGCGGAGACCGTCGAGGACCTGCAGGAGCGCGGCCGGCTGACCCGCATCACCTCCGCGGGTCTGGTGGAGAGCCACCCCCACGACATCCAGATGACCGTCGAAGCTCCCAACTACCGGGGTCGGTGACCGGAGATGCCCACGCGTGACACCGTCGAGATCGGGCTGAACCGCTTCGCCCGCCGCGGGTACGACCTCGACGAGGTCTCGATCGTGCCCTCGCGGCGCACCCGGGACGTCGACGACGTCTCCACCGCCTGGCAGATCGACGCCTTCCGGTTCGACATCCCGCTGGTGACCAGCCCCTCGGACGCCGTGATGAGCCCCGCGACGGCGATCGCCGTCGGGCAGGCCGGTGGGCTCGGCGTGCTCAACGCCGAGGGCCTGTGGACCCGGTACGACGACCCCGCATCGGTCTACCGCCGGATCCGCGAGGCCGCGGCCGAGGGCGCCCCGCCGGTGTCGGTGCTGCAGGACGTCTACTGCGAGCCGGTGAAGCCCGACCTGATCACCTCGCGGATCAAGGAGATGCGCGACGCCGGGGTGACCACCGCCGTCCGGGTCTCCCCGCAGCACACCCAGCAGCTGGCGCCCGCGGTGCTGGCGGCCGGCGTGGACCTGCTGGTCATCCAGGGCACGATCGTCTCCGCCGAGCACGTCACCACGCAGGGCGGTGCGCTGAACCTCAAGGAGTTCATCGCCGACCTGGACGTCCCGGTGATCGTGGGCGGCGCGGCGAACTACCAGACCGCGCTGCACCTCATGCGCACCGGAGCGGCCGGGGTCATCGTCGGCGTGGGCGCCGACAGCTTCTCCACCGGGGACGCCGTCATGGGCGTCCGGGTGCCGCTGGCCAGCGCGATCGTCGACGCCGCCGCGGCCCGCCGCGACTACCTCGACGAGACCGGCGGCCGGTACGTGCACGTCATCGCCAACGGGCGCATCGAGACCAGCGGCGCCATCGCCCGCGCCCTGGCCTGCGGTGCCGACGCCGTCCAGGTCGGCGAGCCGCTGCGCGCGGCGGCCGAGGCGCCCGGCGGCGGCATCTGGTGGGACTCGGTGGCGGCGCACCCGCGGCTGCCGCGCGGCGGTGTGTCGACGCCGATCCCGCCGGCCGGGTCGCTGCAGGACGTGCTGCTCGGCGCCGCGCAGACCGCCGACGGCCGGACCAACCTGTTCGGGGCGCTGCGCCGGACCATGGCCAAGACCGGCTACCGCGACCTCAAGGAGTTCCAGCGGGTCGACCTGGTCATCGGCGGTTACCAGCCCGCCACGCAGGACCACTGATGGACTTCCCGACCGTCCTGGTCGTCGACTTCGGCGCCCAGTACGCGCAGCTGATCGCCCGGCGGATCCGCGAGGCCGGCGTCTACTCCGAGATCGTGCCCTCCGACGTCCCGGCGGAGGAGATCGTCGCCCGCAAGCCGGCCGCGATCGTGCTCTCCGGCGGGCCGTCGAGCGTGTACGCCGAGGGCGCTCCGCAGGTGGACCCGACGCTGTTCGAGGCCGGCGTCCCGGCGTTCGGCATCTGCTACGGCTTCCAGGCGATGGCGCAGAGCCTCGGCGGCACCGTCGCGCACACCGGCGACCGCGAGTACGGCGGCACCCCGCTGACGGTGACCACGCAGGCGCGGCTGTTCGGGTCGCTGCCGGTCGAGCAGTCGGTGTGGATGAGCCACGGCGACGCCGTCAGCGCCGCGCCGCCCGGGTTCACCGTCACCGCGACCTCGACCGGCGCTCCCGTCGCCGCGTTCGAGGACGTCGACCGCAAGCTCGCCGGCGTGCAGTTCCACCCCGAGGTGCGGCACACCGCGCACGGGCAGACGGTGCTCGAGCACTTCCTGTTCGACATCGCCGGTCTGGAGCCGACCTGGACGATGGCCAACGTCGTCGAGGAGCAGGTCGAGCGGATCCGCGCGGAGGTCGGCGACCGGCGGGCGCTGTGCGCGCTGTCGGGCGGGGTCGACTCCGCGGTCGCCGCCGCGCTCGTCCAGCGCGCCATCGGCGACCGGCTGACCTGCGTGTACGTCGACCACGGGCTGATGCGGGAAGGCGAGACCGAGCAGATCGAGCGGGACTTCGTCGCCGTCACCGGCGCCGACCTGCGGGTGGTCGACGCCCGCGCCCAGTTCCTCGACGCGCTGGCCGGGGTGAGCGACCCCGAGCAGAAGCGGAAGATCATCGGCCGGGAGTTCATCCGCGTCTTCGAGCAGGCCGCGCTCGACGTCGTCTCCGACGCGAAGGCGCACGGCGAGACCGTCGACTTCCTCGTGCAGGGCACGCTCTACCCCGACGTCGTCGAGTCCGGCGGCGGCACCGGGACGGCGAACATCAAGAGCCACCACAACGTCGGCGGCCTGCCCGAGGACCTCACGTTCACCCTCGTCGAGCCGCTGCGCACCCTGTTCAAGGACGAGGTGCGCGAGGTCGGGCTGCAGCTGGGCCTGCCGGAGTCGCTGGTGTGGCGCCAGCCGTTCCCCGGGCCGGGGCTGGGCATCCGCATCGTCGGCGAGGTCACCCAGGAGCGGCTGGACGTGCTGCGGAAGGCCGACGCGATCGCCCGCGCGGAGCTCACCGCGGCGAACCTGGACCGGGAGATCTGGCAGTGCCCGGTGGTGCTGCTGGCCGACGTCCGCTCGGTCGGCGTCCAGGGGGACGGGCGCACGTACGGCCACCCGGTCGTGCTGCGGCCGGTGTCCAGCGAGGACGCGATGACCGCCGACTGGACCCGCCTGCCCTACGACGTCCTGGCGCGGATCTCGACCCGGATCACCAACGAGGTGCCCGAGGTCAACCGCGTCGTCCTCGACGTGACCAGCAAGCCGCCGGGCACCATCGAGTGGGAGTAGAAGGGCCCCGTCGCCCCCCACGCCCTCGCTCGCGCTCGGCCGCGGGTCCCTGCGACGGGGCCGGTCCAGCACGTCACCTGCCCTGTCAGCACCCTGGGCCACGCTGACGGCATGGCCTCGATCGCGCTGTTCCACTCCGTCCTCGGCGTCCGCCCCGGCATCACCGACGCCGCCGACCGGTTCCGGGCCGCCGGGCACGAGGTGCTCGTCGTCGACCAGTACGAGGGGCGGGTCTTCGACGACTACGCCGACGCCGGTGCGCACGTCGAGGAGGTCGGCTTCCCGGCGCTGATGCAGGCCGCTGTCGACGCCGTCCGGGAGCTGCCCGACGGCTTCGTCGCGGCGGGGTTCTCCAACGGCGCGGGCATGGCCGAGTACGTGGCCACGCAGCGGCGCTGCTCCGGCGTCCTGTTGTTCTCCGGCGCGCTGCCGCTGGCGGTGCTCGGGGTGGCGGCGTGGCCGGCGGGCGTGCCGGTGCAGGTGCACTACGGGGAGCGGGACCCGTTCCGCGCCCAGGAGTGGGTCGACGGCTTCCTGGCCGACGTGCGCCGCAGCGGCAGCCTCGTCGAGTTCGTCGAGCACCCGGTCGGCGGGCACCTGTTCACCGACCCGAGCCTGCCCGCGGAGTACGACGCGGCGGCCACCGAGGTGCTGTGGGAGCGGGCGCTGGCCTTCTGCGCCCGCGTCGCCGGCTGACGAACGGCGGAGGGCCCGGGGAGCCACCGCTCCCCGGGCCCTCCGCCCGATCCACCCCTCCCGGTGCGTCAGCGCCGCCGGCGGCGGACCTTGCGCACCTCGCTGACCAGCAGGGCCACGCCGGCGCCGATCAGCACCAGCCACAGCAGGCCCCCGTCGTCGAACAGGTCGAAGGGGAACACCGCGCCGGCCATGAGCGAGACGGCCAGGACGACGAACACCAGGCCGGGGACCAGCGCGGTGAGGTCGATGCCCCGGCGCGGTGCCGGCGGGGGCGGCGGGTCCTCGACCGGCAGCGGTGTGATGTCACCGAACGCGTGCTCCTGCCAGGCGGTGGGCGTCGTCGGGAACTCGCTGTAGTCAGGCACGGTCCACCTCCACGTCGCCGATGCCGGCGTTGATGGTCAGCACGATCTCGGGGTCCCCGTCGCCGGTCCAGGGGCTGGACCCGGTGCCGGCGTGGTAGCCGTCGACCACGCCGTCGCCGAAGACGTCGACGTCACCGATGCCGCTGGACACCTGCACCCGGACGTCGGCGGAGCGGGGGATGAGCACGTCCACGTCGCCGACCCCGGCGTCCACGCGGGTGGTGATCGGGCCGTCGAGGTCCGAGAGGTCGACGTCGGTGAGGTCGAGCACCGCGTCACCGACGCCGAGGTGGTACTCGGGACGGACGTCGGCGGCGGTCAGCGGCCGGTAGGTGCGGTCGCCGACGCCGTCGTCGAGGTCCCGCCACGGCTCGGCGGACACGACCATGAGCGCCACCGAGAGCAGGGCGCCCAGCGCGATCAGGCCGCCCTTGGCCCGCCGTCCGCCGGTGAACGCCGCCGCGACCAGCCCCAGGCCGACCACCAGGAGCGCCGGCCCGAGGATGAACCGCGGGTCGATCGACCAGTCGGTGAACCGGCTGACCAGCACGAGCGTGCCGACGACGATGAGCAGGCCGGCCAGCGTGATGCCCGGGACCGGCGAGCGCGGACCGCGGTCGGCCCGCTCCCAGCGGCGGCCGTACCCCGCGGGGCCGCCCGGCC
The DNA here is from genome assembly GCF_054050215.1 of Geodermatophilus sp. SYSU D01186. Taxonomy (NCBI): domain Bacteria; kingdom Bacillati; phylum Actinomycetota; class Actinomycetes; order Geodermatophilales; family Geodermatophilaceae; genus Geodermatophilus; species Geodermatophilus sp. SYSU D01186. The sequence goes on from NZ_JBJGYW010000001.1 coordinate 218,077, forward strand.
CGGCCGGCATGAAGAGCCACAGCAGGAGGTAGACGGGGATGCCCGGGCCGGCGATGGCCAGGGCGACGAAGCCGACCCGCCACAGCAGCGCGTCGATGCCGGAGTACTCGGCCAGGCCGCCGGAGACGCCACCGATGACCTTGTCGGTGCGGCTGCGCCGCAGCGGCGGGCGGACCGGCGGACCCGACGGGGGCGGCGGGTACTCCGCCATCGGCGGGTCGGACGGCGGGGGAGCGGGGGGTGCCGGGGGAGGAGGTGGTGCCGATGTCATGCGACGAGCCTGCGCCGCGGCGCCGCCCGGGGACATCAGGGAAGGCCCCCAATCGACCCTGGTCCGGTACTCCAGGGTGATCACCGGTGTGACGCGACGACCTGCGGTGCGACGATCGACAGCGTGACGACGACTGCCCTCGTGCCGCAGCGCCCGCCGCTGGCACGCCCGCGGTCGGGCCGGCTGCTGGCCGGTGTCGCCGCGGGCACGGCGGTGCACCTGCGGCTGGACCCGCTCGCCGTCCGCATCGGCTTCGTGGTCCTCGCGGTCACGGGCGTCGGCGTCATCGCCTACGCGCTGCTGTGGTTCTTCATGCCCGTCGCGGACGTCGACGTCGTCCCCGAGGAGCGCGACCCGGCCACCGAGCCCAGTCGCCGGCAGACCCTCGGCCTCACCCTGCTCGGGTTCGGCGGGCTGGTGCTGGTCACCAACCTGGCCACCTGGGGCAACAACGACCTCGTCGTCCCCCTGGTCCTGGTGGGTGCCGGGCTGGCGGTCATCTGGCGGCAGCTGGACACCGACCGCACCCTGTCCCGGCCCGGCGTCCCGTGGGTGCTCGCCGGTGGCATCGCCCTGGGCGCCGCCGGGCTGGTGCTGCTGCTGGCCACGACCGGGCAGCTGGCCAACGCCCGCAACGGCTTCGCCGCCACCCTGGTGATCCTCGTGGGCGTCGCGCTGGCCACCGCCCCGCTGTGGCGCCGGCTGCTCGCCTCCCGCGAGGCGGAGCGCACCGCGCGGGTGCGCTCGGAGGAGCGGGCCGCGGTCGCCGCCCACCTGCACGACTCGGTGCTGCAGACCCTCGCGCTGATCCAGCGCCACGCCGAGGACCCGAAGGCCGTGGCCCGGCTGGCCCGCAGCCAGGAGCGCGAGCTGCGCACCTGGCTCTACGAGCCGGAGAAGGCCGCCGGGGGCACCTGGGCGGCGCTGGTCGAGGGCATGGTCGCCGAGGTGGAGGCCGACCATGCGCTGACCGTCGAGTCGGTCGTCGTCGGGGACGCGCCGGTCGACGACGCGCTCGCCGCCCTCGGCGCGGCCACCAAGGAGGCCCTGGTCAACGCGGCCAAGCACTCCGGTGCGACGTCGGCGGACCTCTACACCGAGGTGACGCCGCAGCGCGTCGAGGTGTTCGTCCGCGACCGGGGCGCCGGGTTCGACCCGGGTGAGGTGCCCGCCGACCGGCGCGGGCTGCGGGACTCCGTCACCGGGCGCCTGGCCCGCGTGGGCGGGACGGCGACGGTGCGCTCCGCGCCGGGGGAGGGGACCGAGGTCGAGATGTACCTGCCGAGGGAGGCCGCGTGAGCGAGGTGCGGGGGCCGCGCGTCTTCCTGGTCGACGACCACGCGATGGTGCGGTCGGGCGTGCGCACCGAGCTGGGCGACGCCGTGACGGTCGTCGGGGAGGCCGCCGACGTCGCGGGCGCGGTCGAGGGCATCCGGGCCACGACGCCCGACGTCGTGCTGCTCGACGTCCACCTGCCCGGCGGCGGCGGCCACGCGGTGCTCGAGACGCTGCGGGCGGAGCTGCCGGCGGTGCGCTGGCTGGCGCTGTCGGTCTCCGATGCCGCCGAGGACGTCATCGCCGTCATCCGGGCCGGCGCCCGGGGTTACGTCACCAAGACCATCTCCGGGCCCGACCTGCGCGACGCCGTGCACCGGGTCGCCGACGGGGACGTGGTGTTCAGCCCGCGGCTGGCCGGCTTCGTGCTCGACGCCTTCGCCGCGACCTCGGCGTCCGCTCCCGCGCCGTCGGAGGACCCGGCCACCGACCCCGGGCTGGACCTGCTCAGCGCCCGCGAGCGGGAGGTGATGCAGCTGCTGGCCCGCGGCTACACCTACCGCGAGATCGGCTCACGGCTGTTCATCTCGGTGAAGACCGTGGAGTCCCACGCGTCCAACGTGCTGCGCAAGCTGCAGTTGTCCAACCGCAACGAGCTCACCCGCTGGGCGGCGACCAACCGCTTGTTGTGACGTGGCGCTGCAGGCGCAACAGCCGTGGCTCATGCGAAGTGGCTCTTGTAGATGACGCCGTGGACGCCGACGGTCCGGTCGACCACCTGCGAGACCTCGAAGTCGGCCGCCGCCGAGAGGTAGGCGTAGGCGACCGTCCGATCCATGCCGAGGTCGGTCTCCAGGAAGTCGAGGGCGTTGACCACGGCGCGCCGCGCGGCGACGTCGAGGTCGACGAACTGCCCGTCGCGGTACCCGTCGGGGTCGGACAGCCCGATCGGCAGCCAGGCGTCCGGTGACTCGCCGAACGGGTACCGGAAGGCCACCGACGGGGCGGTCCCGTCGCCCGGCTTGCAGACCGTCAGCCGGAACGTGAGCCGCAGGGACCCCTCCAGGGCGGTCAGCGCCACCTCGCCGTGCCCCATCGACATGTGCGGGTCGCCCACGGAGAACAGGGCTCCCTCGGCGACCACCGGCACGTAGAACGCCGAGCCGACGTTCAGGCGGCGGATGTCGATGTTGCCGCCGCCGACGGTCGGCGGGATGGAGTTCACCAGCGGGTCGTTCAGAGCCGGCGCGTCGGACACGGTGGCCACGGCCATGAGCCCGGCGAAGCAGTCGACCGGCCAGGAGACCCGGCGACCGGCCGCGCCGACCGGCATCCACGCGCGGGTCTCCCCACTCCGGGCCCGCTCCAGCGGCGTGAACACCGAGACGTTGCCGTACCGCGCCGGGTCACCGGTGGCGCGCCCGTCGGTCTCGACCGGCGGCATGACCTCGGCCTCGGTGATCCCGCCCTCCGGGCCCACCAGCTGGCGGGCCAGCGCGCCCTTGCCGTGCCGGCTGGAGACCACGCCGTAGGGCACCCGGGGCAGCGCGGTGAGCGGCTCGATCTTCAGCACGTCGCCGGGCTGTGCGCCGTCCACGAAGACCGGACCGGTGACGACGTGCGGCCCGTCGGCGTCGAAGTCGCGCACGTGCTTGGCGTACCCGGACGCGATGGCGACCGCGTCGTCCAGCACCTGCTCGCGGGGGACGCCGTTGCCGCCGAACCAGGCCACGGGGTCGCGGCCCTGGTCCTCGAGGATGCCCTCGTGGCTCACCGTGTCGACGGTGACCGTGCTGCCCGAGCGGACGCGGGCCACGGGCGCGTCACCGACGCGGGGCAGGTAGCCCCAGAGCACCTCGTCCGGCAGGGAGGAGACGTACACCTCGCCGTCGACGGGTCCCTGACCGGGCTGCAGGACCTCGCCGGGCAGGCGGGTGCGCGGCGTCGCGGCCGCGGGCGACGCCGTGACCAGACCCGTCCCCAGCGCGGCGCCGGCGGCCAGCGCGGCCTGGACGAACGTGCGCCGGCCGATGCCGCGCTCGACGACCTCCGCGGCGGTGGCGGGGTCGGGCCGGCCTGTTTGCGGCGTGGTCTGCGTCATGTGGTTCTCCCGTCCGTGGGGTGCTGGCCGGACGAGTCGAACGAACCGCTGGTTACGCCTGTGGAACTCGTGTTCCGTCGGGGTTTCCGGACGCGCGGCGGTTGCTCAGCGTCAGGCCGTGTGGACGACGTGGAAGGCCTCGGCGAGCCGGCCCCCGGGGAGGCCGAATCGGGCCGCGGTCTGCCGCATCCAGCCGCCGACGAACTCCTCGAGGTCGTCGCGGTGGCTGACCTGGGTGACGTGGCTCTTGAGCGCCGCGAACTTCAGCTCCACCACGTCGGTGACGTCGACGACGTGGTCGGCGCGCGGGCTGGCGGTCAGCCACACCTCGTCGACCGTCCAGGCCTCGAGCCCCTCCTCGGCGAGCAGCTCGGGGAAGGCGAAGGGGTTGCGGGCGTCGGGGTAGACCGCCCGCATCGTCGACTCCCCGACGGTCATGTGGTCCGGGTGGCTGGCCCCGACCCGCTCCCAGAACCGTTCCGGGGAGCTGGTGAGCACCCGCTGCGGCCGGACCTCCCGGATGACCCGGCTGATGTCGCGGCGCAGGTCGAGGGTGAGCTCCAGCCGCCCGTCGGGGTAGCCGAGGAAGCGGACGTCCTTGACCCCGCACACCGCCGCGGCGGCCTCCTGCTCGGCCCGCCGCAGCGGACCCATCTGCTCCCGCGGCGTCTCGTCGAAGCCGCCGGCGTCGCCGTCGGTGACGATGAGGTAGGTGACCTCGGTGCCGGCCGCCGTCCAGGTCGCGACGGTCCCGGAGCTGCCGAAGTCGACGTCGTCGGGGTGGGCGAGCACACACAGGACGCGGTCGACGTGCTCGGCGGGACGGAAGGGCTGCGCGGAGGTCACCCGCCGGAGCCTAGGTGGCGTCCCGTCAGCCCGCGGAACGCGTCCGGCAGCGGGGACGGGACACGCCGCCGCGGGGGTTCCGTCCGGATCCGGTCCGGAGCACCCTGACGGGCCGCGGGGGACGGTTCGCGGCGGCCCGCGCCGGCGGGTCGGCCGGGGGAGGAGCGGACATGGACCCGGACTTCGAGAAGGCCCTGCAGCGGACGGCGGACGCGCTGGCGGCGATCGGTGCCGGCGACCCGGCCCCGTACGCGGCGCTGTGGCTGCGGTCGGACGACGTCACCCTGTTCGGCGCCTGGGGGCCGATCGAGAAGGGCCACGCCGACGTGACCAGCACGTTCGAGTGGGTGGGCAGCCGGTTCAGCGACGGGGCGCTCACCCCCACCAACGACGTCGTCCACGTGGACGGCGACCTCGCCTGCACGGTCGGTTCCGAGCACGGCCTGGTCCGGGTCGACGGCGGGGAGCGGCGGCCGATGACGCTGCGGGTCACCCACTTCTACCGGCGGGTGGACGGCGAGTGGTGGCTGACCCACCGCCACGCGGACTTCCCGCCCATGGACCCGCGCCGCGGGTGACGCCTGGAGCCCAGAGGCGGCCGCGGGTGGCGCGTGGAGCTCAGAGGCGGCCGCGGCCCTGGCGCAGGAGCATCATGCCGAGGGTCGCGCCGTCGCGGCCGAGCGCCTCCTGGAACCGGGCGAGCACCTGCTGCTCGCGCGACAGCGACAGGCGGGTGCCGCCCGCGGCCCGGCGCAGCTCACCGATCTGCTGAGACACGGCCAGCCGGCGCTGCACCAGCGCGATGATCTCCGCGTCGCAGGAGTCGATCTCCTCGCGCAGGTCGGCGATGCGCGCGTCGGCGTCGGCGGCGGTGGGGAGCGTGGCGGTCATGGGGTGTTCCTCCGGGGCGGGCGGGAGGCCGTCGGACCCCTGGAACGAGAAACGCCCCGGGCTCCTCGGGCCCGGGGCGTCTGTTGCGGCGTGTGCTCAGCCAGCGGTGACGGACACCGGATCCCGGTGGCCGTAGTAAAAGCTGAGCGCGGTGAGCACGTCGAGGAGTGTGCCACGACGGCGTCGGTGATCGCCAGCCGGTCCCCGGCCGGTGCGCCGCCCGTTCCTGGGGACCGGGGACCGTCACCCGACCGAACTACAGTGGTGTCGTCATGAACCCACCCCACGAAAACGCTCCGCTGGCGCTCCTCGTTTCCGCGGGGTCCCCGGGATGAGCGTCCAGCAGGCCCTCCCCGGTACCGCCGCCCTCCAGCGCTCCGCCTCCGGCTCGGTGGGCCGGGAACTGGACCGCATGCTCGCCGGGCTCAACGGCCCGCAGCGGCAGGCCGTCGTCCACGAGGGCGGTCCGCTGCTCATCGTCGCCGGCGCCGGGTCGGGCAAGACGCGCGTGCTCACCCACCGGGTGGCCTACCTGCTCGGCGCCCGCGGGGCGCAGCCGGGCGAGGTCCTCGCGATCACCTTCACCAACAAGGCCGCCGGCGAGATGAAGGAGCGCGTGGCCGCGCTCGTCGGCCCGCGGGCCCGGGCCATGTGGGTGTCGACGTTCCACTCGATGTGCGTGCGCATCCTGCGCGCCGAGGCCGGCAAGCTCGGTATGAAGTCGTCGTTCACGATCTACGACCAGGGCGACTCGGTCCGGCTGATGACGATGGTCGCCCGCGACCTCGACCTCGACGCCAAGCGCTACCCGGGCCGCAGCCTCGCCGCCCAGGTGTCGAACCTCAAGAACGAGCTCATCGACGAGGAGAGCTACGTCCCGGGGACGGCGCCGGAGAAGGTGCTCGCCGAGGCCTACCGGCTCTACCAGCGGCGGCTGCGCGAGGCCCACGCCATGGACTTCGACGACCTGATCATGACGACGGTCCACCTGCTGCAGGCCTTCCCGGACGTCGCCGAGCACTACCGCCGCCGGTTCCGCCACGTGCTGGTCGACGAGTACCAGGACACCAACCACGCCCAGTACGTGCTGGTCCGCGAGCTGGTGGGGCCGGAGGGCGGCGCCGTCCCGCCGGCCGAGCTGTGCGTCGTCGGTGACGCCGACCAGTCGATCTACGCCTTCCGTGGCGCCACGATCCGCAACATCGACGAGTTCGAGCGCGACTACCCCCAGGCCACGACGATCCTGTTGGAGCAGAACTACCGCTCCACGCAGCGCATCCTCAAGGCGGCCAACCAGGTCATCGCGAAGAACACCGGCCGGCGTCCGAAGAACCTCTGGACCGACGCCGGCGACGGCGAGCTGATCGAGGGCTACGTCGCCGAGAACGAGCACGACGAGGCCGCCTGGGTCGCCGAGCAGATCGACGCGCTGGTCGACGAGGGCAAGGCCAAGCCCAAGGACATCGCCGTCTTCTACCGGACCAACAACGCCTCCCGTGTGTTCGAGGAGGTGTTCATCCGCGTCGGCATGCCCTACAAGGTCGTCGGCGGGGTGCGCTTCTACGAGCGCAAGGAGGTCCGCGACGCGCTGGCCTACCTCAAGGTGGTCGCCAACCCCGCCGACGTGGTGAGCCTGCGGCGGGTCATCAACGTGCCCAAGCGGGGCATCGGCGAGAAGGCCGAGTCCTGCATCGAGACCTTCGCCGACCGCGAGCGCATCGCCTTCGCCAGCGCCCTGCGCCGCTGCTCGGAGGTCCACACCCTCGCGCCGCGGTCGCTCAAGGCGATCCAGGAGTTCGTCGCGCTGCTGGAGGAGTTCGAGAACCTCGTCGAGACCGGCTCCGGCCCCGCCGCGCTGCTGGAGAGCATCCTCGACCGCACCGGCTACCTCGCCGAGCTGCAGGCCAGCACCGACCCCCAGGACGAGGGCCGCGTCGACAACCTCAACGAGCTCATCTCCGTGGCCGCCGAGTTCGAGGCGGCCAACCCGGGCGGCTCGGTCACCGACTTCCTCGAGCAGGTGTCGCTGGTGGCCGACGCCGACCAGATCCCCGTCGCCGGGGACGAGGCGGGCGTCGTCACGATGATGACCCTGCACACCGCCAAGGGCCTGGAGTTCCCCGTCGTCTTCCTCACCGGCATGGAGGACGGCGTCTTCCCGCACCTGCGGGCGCTGGGCGACCCGCGGGAGCTGGAGGAGGAGCGGCGGCTGGCCTACGTCGGCATCACCCGCGCGCAGCAGCGGCTGTTCATCTCCCGCGCCACGGTGCGCACCAGCTGGGGGCAGCCGGCCTACAACCCGCCTTCCCGGTTCCTCGACGAGATGCCGTCGGACACCGTGCAGTGGGCGGGCAAGGAGCCGGCTCCCGCGCCGAGCACCGGGTACCGCTCCGCGCAGACGCGGGTGGCCGCCACCGGGCTGTCCACCGGCGGGCTGCGGGGCGGCGCGGGCAACCGGCCGGTCATCGCCGTCGAGGTGGGCGACCGGGTCAGCCACGACGCGTTCGGGCTGGGCACGGTCGTGGAGGTCACCGGCGCCGGCGACAAGGCCCAGGCGACCGTGGACTTCGGCTCGGGCGGCACCAAGCGCCTCGTCCTGCGCTACGCCCCGCTCGTCAAGCTCTGACACCGCGGTCGTCCGGGCCGCACCGGGCGGTGCTCTGCGGGCGTTCTCCCCGCACTGCGGGTCCTGTGGCGCCCGCAGAGCGCGAGGAACACCCGTAGAGCGCCCGGGCGGGCACCGGGCGCCGACGATTGGTCAGATCTGGTCGGGCGTCGTCGACCCGCCGCTCTTGCGGTGTCCTGCACGCTCATGCGGCGCTGCAACACCGCAAGGGCGAGGGCGACACCGCAGGAGCCGGGGCATGGGCCGCGGAGCGGTGATCGATCGGGCCACGTGGCCGCGGTCGTCGTCCGGGAGGACGACGGATCAGAGGGAGACGCCGCGCTCGGCGAGGAAGTCCTGCGGGTCGATGGGGCGGCCGCTCATGCCGCCGCGGTGGATCTCGTAGTGCAGGTGCGGCCCGGTGGACTGGCCCTCGTTGCCGACCTTGGCGATCTGGTCGCCGGCGTGCACGAGGTCCCCGGCCGACACCGAGTAGTAGCGCATGTGCCCGTAGATGTGGACGTTGCCGTCGGCGTCCTGGATGTAGACCGCGTTGCCGTACCCGGAGGCGCGGCCGGCGCGGATGACGACGCCGTCGGTGGCGGCCACGATCGGCGTGCCGAGGGGCCCGGCCAGGTCGATGCCGTAGTGCATGGTGCCCCAGCGCTGGCAGAAGCAGGTGGTGAGCCGGCCCTGCGTCGGCAGCACGGTGCGCGGGGTGCGCGCGGCGCGGGAGGCGGCGAGCTCGCCCAGGCGGGCCTGGGCTTCGGCCTCGGTGATGCCGCGGCGCACGCCGGCGTCCTCCATGTCGCCGGTGAGCCCGATGTCGGAGGCGGTGCCGAGGCCGTACTCGGCCGCGCTGACCGCGACGTCGGTGGCCGAGTCGCCCATCGTGGTGGGGAGGGCCGCGACGACGGCGCCCACGACCAGCGCGGCCAGCCACAGGGGGCCGCGCTTGCCGGGCGGCCGGGGCAGGCTGCGGCGGCGGGCCGGCGGGGTGTCGTCGGTGGGCTGAGACGGCGCGGTCGCGGGGGCGGCGGGCGGCTGCGGGACGACGGCGGCGCGCGGTGCCGGGATGACGGGAGCGGCCGGCTCGTGGTCGGTCCCCGGTCGCTCGAGCAGTGCGGGCTGCGGAGTCACGGAGCACCTCCTTGGGGGAGCGACCCTCCCGAGCGGTCGCCGCGAGGGCGGTCCGTCGGGGGAGCGACGGTGGCTCGGGAGTCCGGGTGGACCCCCACCGGTGGGTACCGGCGCCGTGATCGGACCGTAACGATGCGTCAGGTCGCCACGGGTCAGCGACACCCCTGTGTCGCCTTGTCTGCAACCGCTGGGGCGGATGTGACGGACGGGACCGCCGGTGCCCACGCGTCGGGCGGGGTGCCGACCGGCCGGACGACGGCGCGCGGCAGCGCGACGGGCGGTGCGGGTGGGGGAGGTGGTGCCGGCCTCAGGCGACGGCGGCCGGCGCGGAGGCGGGGATCGTGCCGGGACGTCGCACCCCGGCGAGCGTGGCCGCGACCTCGTCGACCACGCCGCGGTGGAACGGCAGGGACATGTGGCCGATCCCGCGGACGAGCACGTTGCGGGCCATCAGGTCCGGGTGGTCGCACCGGCCGGCCTGGGTCGGCAGCACCACCTGGTCGAGGTCGCTGTAGATCGCGGTGACCGGCGTGCGGACGCCCGGCGCCGGCTCGGCCAGCTCCTGCAGCACCGGTGACCCCGGGCGGAGCTGGCGTACCAGCGGGGTGGGCACCAGGTGCGCGAGCAGCGACCCCTGGTGCGGCGTCCCCAGGGTCACGAGCGACTCGACCCGCCGGTCACCGCCCTGGCGCTGCACGTGGTAGCGGGCGATCAGCCCGCCGAGGCTGTGCCCGACGACGTGTACTCGCTCGTGGCCGGTCTGCTCGCAGAGGTGGTCGAGGTGGTTCCCGAGGGCCCGCGCACCGCGGGCGACGTCGGTGAGCAGGGGGCTGTAGTTCCACGAGCAGACGTGGGCGAAGCCGCGGCGGCGCAGGCTGCGGCGCATCACGGCGAAGATCGAGTGGTTGTCCACGAGGCCGTGGACGAGGACGACCGGCGTGCGCGCGGCGAGCGGGTCGGCGGCGAACAGTGCCCGGACGCCGGGGGGCTGCTCACCGGGCCGGCATCGCGGATCCAGCCGCAGCGGCTCGGTGCGCGTGCCCAGCGGGTACATGAGGACGTGGGCCCCGACGAGCGCGAGCTCGGTGATCCCCCCGGTGAGGGCCGCGCGGGTGACGAGGCTGCGCAACGGGTTCAGTGGCGTCCGCGAGCCGGGGCCGCGGGTGTGCGAGTCTGGTTCGGACTCCGGGTCGCCGAGTGGGTGCATCTCCACGTCCCTCCCCGTTCGTGACCGCCGGCGGAGCCCGGGTCCGACGTTCGCCGGCGGTGCAGTCGACTCCAGACATGCCCGGTTAACCGGACGGTAAAGCTGATGTGTGGCATTCGTCACACGTACGTGCCGGGGCGACGGAGATCGACACCGGTTCGTGACCGACTCGACGAAGGGGGAACGGTGGCCGCCCGAGATGGCTCCACCCGCGACCGCGACACCGGCGGGCGGGGTGCACCCTCCCGTGACCGGAGCGCCGGCCGGGGGAGCGACTCCGCCCGCCGTGCCGCGTCCGCGCGACGCACGGGACCGCGCCGTCCGTCGGACCGGCCCGTCTCGGCCACCGGCGCGGCCGACGGGCTCGTCGTCGGTGCCACGCCGCCCGGGGCGCGGCTGGCCGGCGCCCTGCTGGTGCTGGCCGGGCTGGCCGGTGTGGTGGCGCTGTTCCCGACCTACCTGGTGGTGGGCGGGCAGGAGGTCTCCCAGGCCGGCGGGCTCGGCAGCGTGCTGCTCGGACTGGTCGTGCCGCTGACCTCGGCCGCGACGGGGGCCGGCCTCGCGGCGGGCCGGGTGCCCCGGTTCGGGCTGGCCTACGCCGGCGTGGCCGGCGCCCTCGCCGTCGGCCTCCTGCTCATCGAGCTGTACCGCGGCCAGGCGTCGACCGTGCGTCCCGGCATGGAGGTGATCGCCGGCCGGTGGGTGCTGACCAGCTCGGTCGAGATCGGCGCCGGCTGGGTCCTCGGCGTCGTCGCCCTCGGGCTCACCGTGCTCGCGGGTGCGGTGGCCGCCGCGGCGTGGGGGCGCACGGTCATGGAGGACGCCGGCTCGCTGGACCCGGCCCGTCCGGGACTGGCCGCTCTCGCGGTGCTGCTCGGGGTCGGCACGGTGCTCTGCCTGGTGCTGCCGGCGGCCGACGTCCCCGACCGCCTGGTCACCGATCCCACGACGGGGTTGCAGACCGTGGTCGAGCAGGACGGGCCGCAGGGGCTGCTCGAGCGGCCCGGGCTGGCGCTGCTCGGCGGGCTCCTGCTGGCCGGCGCCGTCGTCCTCGGCTCGGTGCTGGCGCCCTCGCTGCGGCCGCGCCTGGCCGCCGTCGGCGGGCTGCTGGCCATCGCCGCCGTCGTCCTGACCGCCGGGCTCTCCGGACTGCGCGACGCGGCGGTCTCCGACGAGCTGGAGTGGACGCTGCCGGGCGCGGGGCTGCTGGTCGTCGGCCTCGGGTACGGGGTCCTCACCGTCCTGGCGTGGCGGCTGCGCCGCACCACCCCGCGGGCCGCCTGACCCGGCTGCCACCCCGCCGGGTGAGGCGGCCGGACGCCGCCCGCCGGTCGGCTGCCACGGAGCTGACCAGCGCGGTCGTCCCGGCGGGGGTCACGGGGGGTTCCCGGCCTTCCGTCCAGGGGTGTGTGAGACCGACCACGCCCTCCGCCGTGGAGGCGACGGCGGCATTCCGCGGGGGTTACGGTGCCTGTTCGTGGATCTCTTCGAGTACCAGGCCCGTGACCTGTTGGCCTCTCACGGCGTGCCCGTGCTGCCCGGCGGTGTCGCCGAGACCCCCGAGCAGGCGGAGGCGATCGCGCGGGAGATCGCCGCTCCCGTCGTCGTCAAGGCGCAGGTCAAGGTGGGGGGCCGCGGCAAGGCCGGCGGCGTCAAGCTCGCCGACGACCCCGAGACCGCCAAGGCGCGCGCCCAGGACATCCTCGGCCTGGACATCAAGGGCCACATCACCCACCGCGTGATGGTGGCGCAGGCCAGCGACATCGCCGAGGAGTACTACTTCTCCTACCTCCTCGACCGCGCCAACCGCACCTTCCTGGCCATGGCCAGCGTCGAGGGCGGCATGGAGATCGAGCAGCTCGCCGTCGAGCGCCCCGAGGCCCTCGCCCGCATCCCCGTGGACGCCACGGTCGGCGTCGACACCGCCAAGGCCACCGAGATCGTCGACGCGGCCGGGTTCCCCGCCGAGGTCCGCGACCAGGTCATCGCGATCGCCGTCCAGCTGTGGGACGTGTTCTCCAAGGAGGACGCCACCCTGGTCGAGGTCAACCCGTTGGCCAAGGCGCCCGACGGCACCGTGCTCGCCCTCGACGCGAAGGTGACCCTCGACGACAACGCCGGCTTCCGGCACACCGAGCACGCCGCGCTCGAGGACGCCGCCTCCGCCGACCCGCTGGAGGCCGCGGCCAAGGAGAAGGACCTCAACTACGTCAAGCTCGACGGCGAGGTCGGCATCATCGGCAACGGCGCCGGGCTCGTGATGAGCACCCTGGACGTCGTCGCCTACGCCGGTGAGGAGTTCGGTGGCGTCAAGCCCGCCAACTTCCTCGACATCGGCGGTGGCGCGTCCGCGGAGGTCATGGCCAACGGCCTGCACATCATCCTGTCCGACCCCGCCGTGAAGAGCGTGTTCGTCAACGTCTTCGGCGGCATCACCGCCTGCGACGCCGTCGCCAACGGCATCGTGAGCGCCCTCGGCCTGCTGGGCGACGAGGCGACCAAGCCGCTGGTCGTCCGGCTCGACGGCAACAACGTGGAGGAGGGCCGGCGGATCCTCGCCGAGGCCGACCACCCGCTGGTGACCCTGGTGGACACGATGGACGGCGCCGCGCGCCGGGCCGCCGAGCTCGCCGCCGCCTGAACCACCGACCGGACAGGACAGCTACAGAGATGTCGATCTTCCTCAACGAGAACAGCAAGGTCATCGTCCAGGGCATGACCGGCTCCGAGGGGCGCAAGCACACCCAGCGCATGCTGGCCTCGGGGACGGCGATCGTCGGTGGCGTGAACCCGAAGAAGGCCGGCCAGAGCGTCGACTTCGACGGCACCGGCGTCCCGGTGTTCGGCTCCGTCGCCGAGGCGATGAAGGAGACCGGCGCCGACGTCAGCGTCATCTTCGTGCCCCCGGCCGGCGCCAAGAACGCCGTCATCGAGGCCGTCGACGCCCAGATCGGGCTCGCCGTCGTCATCACCGAGGGCATCCCGGTGCACGACTCGACCTACTTCTGGGCCCACGCGCAGGGTGGCTCGACCCGGATCGTCGGTCCGAACTGCCCCGGCCTGATCAGCCCCGGCCGCTCGAACGCCGGCATCATCCCGGCCAACATCACCAAGCAGGGCAAGATCGGGCTGGTCAGCAAGTCCGGCACGCTGACCTACCAGATGATGTACGAGCTCCGGGACATCGGCTTCTCCACCTGCGTCGGCATCGGTGGCGACCCGGTCATCGGCACCACGCACATCGACTGCCTCCAGGCCTTCCAGGAGGACCCGGAGACCGAGGCCATCGTGATGATCGGTGAGATCGGTGGGGACGCCGAGGAGCGGGCCGCCGACTTCATCAAGGCCAACGTCACCAAGCCGGTCGTCGGCTACGTCGCCGGGTTCACCGCCCCCGAGGGCAAGACCATGGGCCACGCCGGCGCCATCGTCTCGGGCTCGGCCGGCACCGCGCAGGCCAAGCAGGAGGCCCTCGAGGCCGCCGGCGTCCGCGTGGGCAAGACGCCGTCGGAGACCGCCCGCCTCATGCGGGAGATCGTCGGCGCCTGAAGGAGGACCACCCTTCCCCCCACGCCTCGCAGGCCCGGCGTGGGTCCCTGAAGGGTGGCCGTTCCAGCACGTCACCTGCTGCCCGGCGATCTCGTACGAGGTCGCCGGGCAGCGGCGTCCCCGGGGCTCGGTAGCGTTCACCACGGGTGAGGCGAGGCGCGCCACGGTTGCACCGGCGCCTCCCGCGCGCCGACGATGCGGGAAGTGATCGAGCCACTACTGAGGAGCGCCCCGCGATGACCAGTCAGCCTCCGCCCCCGGGCGAGCAGGGACAGCCGGGGTACGGCTCCCAGCCGGGGCAGGAGCCGCGGCACGGGGAGCAGTCCGGCTCCGGGCACGACCCCCGCCCCGGTCAGCAGCCCCCGCCCTCCGGGTACGGGCAACAGCAGCCGGGCGGCCAGCCGCCCTACGGTCAGCAGCCGCAGTTCGGGCAGCCCCAGTACGGGCAGCCCCAGTACGGGCAGCCCCAGTACGGGCAGCCCCAGTACGGGCAGCCCCAGTACGGGCAGCAGCCCCAGTACGGGCAGCCGCCCTACGGCCAGCAGCCCTACCCGCCGCAGGCCGGCTACGGCCAGCAGCCCCACGGCCAGCCGTCCTACGTCCAGCCGTACGGGCAGCCGCCCTACGGCGGGCAGCCGGGCCATGCGCCGAACCCCTACGCGCAGCAGCCCGGCTACGGCCGGCCGCCGTACGGGCAGGATCCCTACGGCCGGCCGGGCGGGCCCGGCGCCTCCGTGGGCTTCGACCTCGGGAGGCTCCGGCTGGCCGACTACGTCATCGCCGGGGGCACGCTGCTGTTCCTCGTGCTGGCGTTCCTCCCCTGGTACCAGATCGACGACGCCTTCTTCGGGTCCGACATCAGCTTCAGCGGCTGGCAGTCCGGCCAGGTCACGACGGCGGTCTTCCTCTTCCTGCTCGCCACGGTGTGGGCGCTGCTGCCGGCGTTCGTCGACCTCCGGCTCGGCTTCCCGCGCTCGGCCATCACGGTCGGCCTCGCGGCGCTGGGCTTCCTGTTCGCGCTGCTGGGGTGGCTGGACTCCTTCAGCGAGGGCTTCTCGTTCTCCGTCTGGGCACTGCTGGGCTTCCTCGCCGCGGCCGCGGTCCTCGTGTTCGCCGTCCTCCGGCTGCTGCCGGAGCTGCGCCACCGCCCGGCCTCCGGCGGGGGGCCGGCCGACGCCACGCGGTGGACCGACCAGCAGGCACCGCAGTTCGGGGGCCAGCAGTTCGGCGGGCAGCAGGGCGCGCCCGGCCGGCCGTCGTACGGGTACCCGGCCCAGCAGCAGCCGTACGGCCAGCAGCCGCCCTACGGCCAGCCGCCGCAGAGCCCGGGTGCAGGCCAGCCGCCCGCCGGCCAGGCCCAGGAGCGCCGCGTGCCCCCGCCGCCGCCCCCGCCGTCCGCGCAGCCCGGGTCTGGTGCAGGCCCGGGTGGGCCCGGCGGGTCCACCGCCTCCGGCAGCGAGTCCGGTCCGAACCCGGGCCACGGCTGACCGAGACGCACCTCTCACCCCGGCGAGGGCCGGTGACCTGCGGGTCGCCGGCCCTCGCCGCCTTTGTGGGGCCGGGTTGGGCGCGGATCGCGGCGATCGTGGTCCGGCCTTGCGAGAGTGGAGCCGTGGTCTCCCTGCTCGCACGCCTGACGCTGCCCGGGCAGCGGGAGTCGGGCGCCGGCCTCCTGCGGCACCCCGCCGTGCTCGCCGCCGTGGCCGCCGTGGCGGTCTCCCTGCTCGGCCTGCTCGGGCTCGGCCTCGCCGTGGTCGTCGTGCAGACGCTCGACCCCGCCGGCGGTCTGCCGGTCGCGGGCTCGGCGCGACTGGCCGGCCGGCTGTGGCTGCTCGCCCAGGGCGGCGGGCTCGTGCTCGGCTCCGGGCCGCTGGTGCTCGCCCCGCTGCTGCTCACCCTCGCCATTGCGTGGGGCCTGTCCAGCGCCGGCCGGGGGGTGGTCCGCTCCTGCGACGTCGGCGAGGTGCGGGGCGCGGCCGCCGTCGTCGCCGGTCTCGCCGTCCCGCACGCCGTCGTCGCGCTCCTCCTGGCCCTCGCGGTGGACGACGCCGGCGCCCGGGTGGACCTGCTCCGCTGCCTCGTCGGTGCCGCGGTCCTCGCGGTCGTCGCCGCGGGGTGGGGGACGGCGCGGGAGTCCGGCGTCCTGGACCTCGTGCTCGACCGGCTGCCACCGCCCGTGCGACCCCTCCTGCGCGCGGTGCTCGCCGGGTTCCTCACCGCGCTCGCCCTCGGGCTGGCCGTGGTCGCCGTGGCGCTCGCCGCGGACGCCCGGGGCTACGCAACGCTCTCCGGCTCCCTCGGCGGCTCGGCGGCCGGCGCGGTCGGGCTGATCGCCCTGGGCGTCCTCCTGCTGCCCAACGCCGCGGCCGCCGCGATCGGGCTGGCCGCCGGCCCGGGCTTCGCGGTGGGCAGCGGCACCCTGGTGTCGGTGCACGGCGTCACCCTCGGGGCGGTGCCCGCGCTGCCCCTGCTGGCCGCCCTGCCCGACACGCAGGCGGTGCCGCTGGTGGCGTTCCTGTCGCAGGCGGTGCCGGCGCTGGCCGGCCTCGTCGCGGGGATCGCCCTCGGCCGGCGGTTCGGCGACAGCGGAGACGAGGGCGGCTCGGTCGTCGCCGGGCTGTGGGGCGTGCTCGCCGGCGTCCTCCTCGGGGTGGCGTGCGGTGTGCTCGCCTCGATCGGCGGCGGCTCGCTCGGCGACGCGGCACTGGCCGAGGTCGGGGCACCCGCGGTGGCCACCGCACTGGCCTTCGCCGTCCAGGCCGGCATGTCCGCAGCCGTCGGGGCGGCTGTCAGCCGCTGGCGGGCGCTGGCCTGAGCGGTCCGCCCGGAGGCGCGCGCCGGACCCGCGCCGGGTCCTCATAGGATCGCGAGGTGCCCGCCCACGTACCGTCCCCGCGGGCGCGGGTCGTGGTCCTCATCTCCGGTACCGGGTCGCTGTGCGCGGCGCTGCTGGAGGCCGCCGACGACCCCGGTTACCCGGCGACGGTGGTCGCCGTGGGCAGCGACCGCGACGCCGACGGTCTCGAGCACGCCCGCCGCCGCGGCATCGCGACCTTCACCTGCCGCCTGCGCGACCACGCCGACCGCGGCGCCTGGGACGCCGCGCTGGCCGCCGCGATCGCCGGGCACCGGCCGGACCTGGTCGTCTCCGCGGGGTTCATGAAGATCGTCGGCCCCGCCGTGCTGGACGCCTTCGGTGGGCGGCTCGTCAACACCCACCCCGCGCTGCTGCCCGCCTTCCCGGGCGCACACGCCGTCCGCGACGCGCTCGCCGCCGGCGTCGACGTCACCGGCAGCACGGTGCACCTGGTCGACGCCGGGGTGGACACCGGTCCGGTGCTCGCCCAGCGGGAGGTGCCCGTCCTCCCGGGAGACGACGAGGCCCGGCTGCACGAACGGATCAAGACCGTGGAGCGCGAGCTCCTGGTGGACACGGTGGCGCGACTCGTCACCGGCGAGGAGGAGCCCCGATGAGCGACCGCACCCCCATCCGCCGCGCGCTGCTGGGCGTGTACGACAAGACCGGCATCGAGGAGCTCGCCCGCGGGCTCGCCGAGGCCGGCGTCGAGCTGGTCAGCACCGGCGCCACTGCCCGCCGCATCGCGGACGCCGGTGTGCCGGTCACCCCGGTCGAGCAGGTCACCGGGTTCCCGGAGTGCCTGGACGGGCGGGTCAAGACCCTGCACCCGTCGGTGCACGCCGGCATCCTGGCCGACCGCCGCAAGCCCGAGCACGTGCAGCAGCTCGAGGAACTCGGCGTCGCGCCCTTCGACCTCGTGGTGGTCAACCTCTACCCGTTCACCGAGACGGTCGCCTCGGGGGCGAGTCCCGACGAGTGCGTGGAGCAGATCGACATCGGTGGCCCGGCGATGGTGCGCGCCGCGGCCAAGAACCACCCGTCGGTCGCCGTCGTCGTCGACCCCGCCCGCTACGGCGACGTCCTCGCGGCGGTGTCCGCCGGCGGGTTCACCCTGCAGGAGCGGCAGCGCCTGGCGGTGGCGGCGTTCCGGCACACGGCGAGCTACGACATCGCCGTCGCCTCGTGGATGGGCAGCGTGCTCGCCCCCGAGGAGGAGACCGTGTTCCCCGCCTGGGTCGCGGCCAGCTGGGAGCGGGCCGACGTCCTGCGCTACGGGGAGAACCCGCACCAGCAGGCGGCGCTGTACCGCGGCGGTCAGCCGGGGCTGGCCCACGCCGAGCAGCTGCACGGCAAGCAGATGTCGTACAACAACTACGTCGACACCGACGCCGCCTGGCGGGCCGCGCACGACCACACCGACCCGTGCGTGGCGATCATCAAGCACGCCAACCCCTGCGGGATCGCCGTCGGCCCCGACATCGCTGCCGCGCACCGCAAGGCGCACGCCTGTGACCCGGTGTCGGCCTTCGGTGGCGTGATCGCCGCCAACCGGGAGGTCGACCTCGCCATGGCCGAGCAGGTCGCCGCCGTCTTCACCGAGGTCGTCGTGGCCCCGTCGTTCACCGACGACGCGGTCGAGGTGCTCACCGCCAAGAAGAACATCCGGCTGCTGCGGCTCCCGGAGGCCGGCCGGCCGGCCACCGAGCTGCGGCCGGTCAGCGGCGGGCTGCTGCTGCAGGTCGCCGACCGCGTGGACGCCCCCGGCGACGACCCGACCACCTGGACGCTGGCCACCGGCCAGCCCCTGGATGCCGCCGGCCTGGACGACCTCGTCTTCGCCTGGCGCAGTGTCCGTGCCGTCCGCAGCAACGCGATCCTGCTGGCGCACGAGAAGGCGACCGTCGGCGTCGGCATGGGTCAGGTGAACCGGGTGGACGCCGCCCGGCTCGCCGTCGCCCGGGCGGGGGACCGCGCCGCCGGCGCCGTGGCCGCCTCCGACGCCTTCTTCCCCTTCGCCGACGGGCTGCAGGTGCTGCTCGACGCGGGGGTGCGCGCGGTGGTGCAGCCCGGCGGGTCGGTGCGCGACGAGGAGGTCATCGCCGCCGCGGCCGCCGCGGGCGTGCCGCTGTACCTCACCGGGACGCGGCACTTCGCCCACTGATGCCGTCGACCCGCCCGCACGTCCGCCCGCCCGAGGCGGGAGCCGAGATCGAGGGGCAGGACTTCGCCCGGGTGGACTGGTGGGGCGCCGAGCTCGACGGGGTCACCTTCACCCGGTGCCGGTTCGACGACGCCGGGCTGGAGGAGCTGGTCACCCGGCGGTGCGTGTTCGAGTCCTGCGTGCTGACCGGGGTGCGGATGGGCGGCTCCCGGCACCTGGGCTCGGCGTTCCTCTCCTGCCGGTTCGACCGGGCGCGGCTGTTCGACGTCACCTGGGACGGCTGCAAGCTGACCGGCTCGCAGTTCCCCGGCGCGCAGCTGCGGCCCATGACGTCGACCGACAGCGACTGGAGCTGGACCTCGCTGCGCGGCGCGGACCTCTCGGGGCTGGACCTGTCCGGGCACCGGTTCCGCGAGGCCGACCTGACCGACGCCGACCTGCGCGAGTGCGACCTCACCGGCGCCGACCTCGACCGCGCCCGGCTGCAGGGGGTCAGGCTGCGCGGCGCCGACCTGCGCGGGGCGTCGACCGACGCGGTGAACTGGCTGGCGTTCGAGCTGACCGGGGTCCGCGTGGACCTCGTGCAGGCGGTCCAGTTCGCCCGCGCCCACGGCGCCCTGGTCGCCGACTGACGCCGGTCACCTCCGCGGGCTGGTCATCATCAGCTTGACCGCGCCGAGGATGCCCAGCACCGGGACGGCGACGGCGAACCAGAAGCCGGTGCCGAAGGTGTCGGCGTCCCACCGGGCGTCGGAGAGCGGGACGAGCACCCCGGCGAAGCCGACCAGGCTCACCAGCAGCGCCAGCACGCCGAGCAGGCGGTGCGAGCGGGCCGGCAGCAGCGCCAGCACGCCCAGCACGAGCAGCACCGCGCCCGCGGCGACCACGGCCACGGGCTGCCACATCCCGTCGGAGAAGACCTCGGCCGCGTCGCGGCCCAGGCCCTCGACGCCCCGCCGGACCAGGTCCAGCCCGCTCAGGTCGCTGCCGGCGATCCAGCGCAGCAGCACGCTGACCCCGGCCGCCACACCGGCCAGCACCAGCAGCAGCCCGGCCAGGGCGTCGGGACGGCGGACCCGCACCGGCCGGGTGGAGTACGGCGGCGCGGTGGCGGCGGGGGGCGGTACCGGCGGGGGACCGGCGGGCGGCATGCCCGCCGTGTAGCCGCCGCCGTAGCCGGTGTCGGTGCGCGAGCTGCCCACCGGCTGGAGCCCCGGCGTCGTCTGCTCCCGCCAGTCGCCGGCGCCGCCGTGCGTGCCGGCCGGGGACTGGTCGCGCTCGGTCATCTGCTCTCCTCGCGGGTCGGCAGGCGGGGACGCCCCGCTGCCCCCGAGCCTAGGGCGGGGTCGCAGGCAGCGGGCGGCTCTCGGGCACACTGTCGGGCGTGCCCGCGACGATCCTGGACGGCAAGGCCACCGCAGCAGCGATCCGGGCGGAGCTGACCGAACGGGTCGCCGCACTCACCGCCGCCGGTCACCAGCCGGGGCTGGGCACCCTCCTCGTCGGCGACGACCCGGGCAGCCGGTGGTACGTCAACGCCAAGCACTCCGACTGCGCGCAGGTGGGCATCGCCAGCATCCAGCGCGAACTGCCGGCCACCGCCACGCCCTCCGACGTCCTCGAGGTCGTCGACGAGCTCAACGCCGACCCGGCCTGCACCGGCTACATCGTGCAGCTGCCGCTGCCGGAGGGGATCGAGGAGAGCACCGTCCTCGAGCGCATGGACCCGGCGAAGGACGCCGACGGGCTGCATCCGGTCAACCTCGGCCGGCTGGTGCTCAACGTCCCGGGCCCGCTGCCGTGCACGCCGGTCGGGATCGTCGAGCTGCTGCGCCGCCACGGCGTGCCGATCGCCGGCGCCGAGGTGGTCGTCGTCGGCCGCGGCATCACCGTCGGGCGGCCGCTCGGCCTGCTGCTCACCCGCCGCAGCGAGAACGCCACGGTGACCCTCTGCCACACCGGCACCCGCGACCTCGCCGGGCACCTGCGCTCGGCCGACATCGTGGTGGCGGCCGCCGGCGTGCCGGGCCTGGTGACGAAGGACCTGGTCAAGCCGGGTGCCGCCGTCCTCGACGTCGGGGTCAGCCGGGTCGAGGGCAAGATCGCCGGTGACGTCGCCAAGGACGTCGTCGACGTGGCCGGGTTCGTGGCGCCCAACCCCGGCGGGGTGGGCCCGATGACCCGCGCGATGCTGCTGCAGAACGTCGTCCTGGCCGCCGAGCAGGCCGCCGCGGCGGACGTCCTCACGGCCTGATGTCCCGCCCGCCGCTCTACACCCGCCGGCCGTTCCTGGCCGGCCTGCTGCGGCAGCTGCCGCTGCTGGTGGTGCTGGTCGTGGTGGGGGTCGGGCTGCTCATGGTCACCTTCGAGCACTGGCGCCGGGGGCTGGTCGTCGTCGGGGTGGCGCTGGTCGGCGGCGGACTGCTGCGGCTGCTGCTCCCGGTCCGGCGGGTTGGGTTCCTCGCCGTCCGCAGCCGGCCCGTGGACGTCGTCCTGCTGGCCGGCGTGGGGGTCACGCTCGCCGCCTTCGCCCTGGCGATACCAGGTGAGTGAACGAGGCCCGGCACCCGACCGGGCGCTGTGGCCGCCCCAGCGATAGGTTGGCCGCCATGGCAGAGCAGCCCAGGAACGGCAAGGTCACCGTCGTCGGTGCCGGCTTCTACGGCTCGACCACCGCCCTCCGCCTCGCGGAGTACGACATCTTCGAGACCGTCGTGCTCACCGACATCGTGGAGGGCAAGCCCGAGGGCCTCGCCCTCGACATGAACCAGTCCCGGCCCATCGAGGGCTTCGAGACCAGGGTCGTCGGCGTCGGCGGCGGGTCGTACGAGGGCACCGAGGGGTCCGACGTCGTCGTGATCACCGCGGGTCTGCCACGCAAGCCCGGCATGAGCCGGATGGACCTCATCGAGACCAACGCCAAGATCGTCCGCCAGGTCGCCGAGAACATCGCGCAGACCTCGCCGGACGCCGTGGTCATCGTGGTGTCCAACCCCCTGGACGAGATGACCGCCCTGGCCCAGCTGGCCACCCAGTTCCCGAAGAACCGGGTCATGGGGCAGGCGGGCATGCTCGACACCGCCCGGTTCTCCAACAACGTCGCCGAGGAGCTCGGCGTCCCGGTCGCCTCGGTGCGCACCCTGACGCTCGGCTCGCACGGCGACACGATGGTGCCCGTGCCCTCGCGCTGCACCGTGGACGGCAAGCCGCTGGCCGACGTGCTCGCCGCCGACCGCATCGAGCACCTGGTCGACCGGACCCGCAACGGCGGCGCCGAGGTGGTGGCGCTGCTCAAGACCGGCTCGGCGTACTACGCGCCCTCGGCCGCCGCGGCCCGCATGGCCCGCGCGGTCATGGAGGACTCCGGCGCGGTCATGCCGGTGTGCGCCTGGGTGGACGGGGAGTACGGCATCTCCGGGGTGTACCTGGGGGTCGAGGCCGAGATCGGGCGCGAGGGCGTCCGGCGAGTGGTCGAGGGCGACCTGTCCGACAGCGAACTGGCCGGGCTGCGCGAGGCGGCCGAGGCCGTGCGCGCCAAGCAGGCTGACGTAGCCGACCTCTGACCGACCGGTCAGAGCTGCAGAGAGGGAAACACAGACGTGAGCAAGATCAAGGTCGAGGGGACGATCGTCGAGCTCGACGGCGACGAGATGACCCGGATCATCTGGCAGTTCATCAAGGACCAGCTGATCCTCCCGTACCTCGACGTCGACCTCGAGTACTACGACCTCGGCATCGAGAAGCGCGACGAGACCGACGACCAGATCACGGTGGACGCCGCCAACGCGATCCAGCGGCACGGCGTCGGCGTCAAGTGCGCGACGATCACCCCGGACGAGGCGCGGGTCGAGGAGTTCGGCCTCAAGCGCATGTACCGCTCGCCCAACGGGACGATCCGCAACATCCTGGGCGGCGTCATCTTCCGCGAGCCGATCATCATGTCCAACGTGCCGCGGCTGGTGCCGGGCTGGACCAAGCCGATCGTCGTCGGCCGTCACGCCTTCGGTGACCAGTACCGCGCCACGGACTTCAGGTTCCCCGGCGAGGGGACGCTGACGCTGACCTTCACCCCGAAGGACGGCTCCGCGCCGATCGAGCACGAGGTGTTCCAGTCCCCGGGCGCCGGCGTCACGATGGCGATGTACAACCTCGACGAGTCGATCCGCGACTTCGCCCGTGCCTCGATGAACTACTCGCTGGGGCGCGGCTACCCGCTGTACCTCTCGACGAAGAACACGATCCTCAAGGCCTACGACGGCCGGTTCAAGGACCTCTTCCAGGAGGTCTTCGAGACCGAGTTCAAGGACCAGTTCGAGGCCGCCGGCATCACCTACGAGCACCGGCTGATCGACGACATGGTCGCCGCGTCCCTCAAGTGGGAGGGCGGCTACGTCTGGGCCTGCAAGAACTACGACGGTGACGTGCAGTCCGACACCGTGGCCCAGGGCTTCGGCTCGCTGGGCCTGATGACGTCGGTGCTGATGAGCCCCGACGGCCGCACCGTCGAGGCCGAGGCCGCCCACGGCACGGTGACCCGCCACTTCCGGGCGCACCAGCGCGGCGAGGCGACCTCCACCAACCCGATCGCCTCGATCTTCGCCTGGACCCGGGGCCTGGCCCACCGCGGCAAGCTGGACAACACCCCGGAGGTGACCCGCTTCGCCGAGACCCTGGAGAAGGTCTGCATCGACACCGTCGAGGGCGGCCAGATGACCAAGGACCTCGCGCTGCTGATCAGCCGGGACACGCCGTGGCTGACCACCCAGGACTTCCTGGCGGCCATCGACAGCAACCTGCAGAAGGCCATGGCCTGACGTAGTCGCTCGTCTCGCAGCGGCCCCCTCGCCCCCAGGTGAGGGGGCCGCTGCCGCTTGTGCGACCCCCGCGCGGCGCGCAACTCCGAGGAAGTCGCGGCTGCACGGGGCACGGCGCCAGCACGTTCCCCGGAGTTGTGCCCTGTGGACGACGCCGGCGCGCGGAGGCCGTCTCCCGGCACCCTCATCCGGTGCCCCGACCTCACCGTCTCGCGGCTCTCCGAGGCCGTGTGTTCCGCACGTCGGACGTCGTTGCGGCGGGGCTGCTCACGGCGGCCCAGCTGCGCAGCTCGGCCTGGCGACGCCTCTTCCGCGGCGTCTACGCCGACGCCGACCTCCCGGACTCCTTCGACGTGCGCATCGCCGGAGCCGGGCTGCTCGTCCCGGCGCGGGCCGTCTTCAGCGGCCGGACGGCGGCCCACCGGGCACTGCTCGCGGCCCGCAATTCCGGGGGAGTCGCGCTCTGATGCGGCCCAGAGGCAGCAACTCCCCCGGAGATGCGGAGCGGGGCTGCGGCGTCAGGCGCCGAACAGCTGGGTCCACCAGGGGCCGCCGGACCCCTCGGCGACGCCGACGCCGAGCTTGGTCAGCTCGCAGTCGAGGATGTTGTCCCGGTGGCCGGGGCTGGTCATCCAGTCGTCCATCACCTCGGTGGCGTTCGCCTGGCCGTAGGCGATGTTCTCCGCGCGGGCGTAGGAGATCCCGGCCTGCCGAGCGCGGTCGAACGGGTCCAGGCCCTCCGGGGTGTCGTGCGAGAAGTAGTCGCGGTCGCGCATGTCGGCGCTGTGCGCGCGGGCGACGGCGGCCAGGGCGCTGTCGGCCACGACCGGCGCGCAGCCGGCGGCGGCGCGGGCCTGGTTGACCAGCGTCAGCACCTGGCCCTCGACGCCCGGGGCGGCGGGCGCGGCCGGCGCGGCGGGAGCGGCGCGAGGCGCGGGGGCGGGCGCCGGCGCGGGGGCGGCGCGAGGCGCGGGGGCGGCGCGGGGCGCGGGGGCGGGCGTGCCGGCCGCGACGGGAGCCGGCTCGTCGCGGGCCTCCTCGGCCGCCGGCTCCCCGGCGGGGGCGGGCGCCGGCGTCGACTCCTCGGCCGGGGCGGCCGGCGCGGTCTCCGGCTGCTCGGCGGCCGGCGTCTCGGGGGTCGCGCCGGCGGGGGTCTCGGCCGGGGTCTGGCCGGCCGGGACGCCGTCCACGCCCATCTGCACCGTGCCGCCCCCCGAGGTCGTACGGGCCGACGACGACCCGCCGGACCGGCCGGCGCGGGACGAGGTCTGGCTCGACGCCGACGAGGCCTCCAGCGCGGCCTGCTCGGAGGAGCTGGTCACCACGTTCGACACGACGGGCACGGCGAAGGCGATGCCCGCGACCGCGAGGACGACGGCGAAGACGGGGAGGACACGACGCAGGCCGAAGGCGCGGGAGAGCGCTACGGTGATCCGCGAGGGGGGCCGGTGGCCCGAAGGCATGTGGTGCACGAGGTAACCCTCACGAGTTGCTAGATCACGGATCGTTACTTTGGGCAGAGTAGCCGGATGCGGACCGTGATCGGCATGGGACTGTGAGCAACGTCACACCCGATTCGACTCAACCGCCCCCGGTGGGGCCGTCGGCGGAGGGCGGGCAGCATGGACCCCGTCCCTGCTGTCTCGACCGAGGAGCGCGCCGCCGGTGAGCGACGTCTGGCTCAACATCGTCATGGTCGTCGTCTTCGTCCTCGTCGGAGGCGCCTTCTCCGGCGCGGAGATCGCGCTGGTCAGCCTGCGCGAGTCCCAGGTCCGCACGATGGCCGACAACGCGGGACGGCGGGGCAAGGCGGTGGCCCGCCTGCTCAGCGACCCCAACCGCTTCCTGGCCGCCGTCCAGGTCGGCGTCACGCTGGCCGGGTTCTTCTCCGCGGCCTTCGGCGCCAGCACCCTGTCCGCACCGCTCGCCGACCGGCTGGAGGCGCTGGGGATCGGGGAGGGGCTGGCGGCGACGCTGGCGCTGGTGCTCGTCACCATCGCGATCAGCTACCTGTCGCTGGTGGTCGGGGAGTTGACCCCCAAGCGCCTGGCGCTGCAGCGGGCGGAGGGCTTCTCCCTGATCGTCGCCGCACCGCTCAACGGCATCGCGACGCTGTTCCGCCCGGTCATCTGGCTGCTGTCGGTCTCGACCAACCTGCTGGTCCGCCTGCTCGGCGGTGACCCGAAGGCCAGCGGGGAGGCGATCAGCCAGGAGGAGCTGCGCGACCTCGTCGCCGCCCACGAGTCCCTGAGCACCGACGAGCGCCGGCTGATCGGGGAGGTGTTTCGCGCCGGCGACCGGGAGGTGCGCGAGGTGATGACGCCCCGCACCGAGGTCGACTTCCTGGAGGCGTCGATGACCGCCAGCCGGGCGGCCAAGCAGGTGCACGACTCCAGCCACTCGCGCTACCCCGTGGCCGGTCGGGACGAGGACGACGTCATCGGCTTCGTGCACGTCCGCGACCTGTTCCTGCCCGCCCACCCCGCCGGGCGGGCGGCCACCGTGGGGGACCTCGTCCGCGAGGTGAAGCGGCTGCCCGGCACCGCCGGCGTCCTCACCGCGTTGTCGGAGATGCGGCGGGAGAACCACCACCTGGCCATCGTCGTCGACGAGTACGGCGGCACCGACGGCATCGTCACCCTCGAGGACCTCATCGAGGAGGTCATCGGCGAGATCTACGACGAGTACGACGAGGACGTCGGGGACGACGCCGAGGAGGTGCCCGGCGGCCCGCAGGAGGTCGACGGGCTGCTCAACCTCGACGACTTCCGCGAGGCCACCGGGGTGCAGCTGCCCGAGGGCCCGTACGAGACGGTCGCCGGGTACGTGCTGGCCGAGCTGGGCCGGCTCCCGGACGTCGGGGACGCCGTGACGGTCGAGGAGCGCACGCTGACCGTCCTCGAGCTGGACGGACGCCGCATCGCGCGGCTGTCGGTCAGCCCGGCGCCCGACCCCGAGCCCGCGACCGGCGGACCGACTGCCGGCTAGCTCTCTCGGCCGCGGGCGCGGGTGGTCTCCCAGGCGTCGCGGACGATGCCGGCCAGGTCGGTGTGCTGCGGCGTCCAGCCCAGGTCGGCGCGGATCCGGTCGCTGGAGGCGACCAGCTGCGCGGGGTCGCCGGCGCGGCGCTCCCCGACGACCACGGGCACCGGGTGGCCGGTGACCTCGCGGACGGCGTCGACGACCTCCTGCACGGAGAAGCCGGTGCCGTTGCCCAGGTTGTAGATGCGGTGCTCGCCCGGGGCGGGGGCGGTCAGCGCGAGCAGGTGTGCGTCGGCGAGGTCGGAGACGTGGATGTAGTCGCGGATGCAGGTGCCGTCGGGCGTCGGGTAGTCCTCGCCGTAGACCGTCATCGCCTCGCGGGTGCCCGCGACCACCTGCAGCGCGATCGGGATGAGGTGGGTCTCGGTGGTGTGCCGCTCGCCCAGGCCGTGGGCGGCGCCGGCGACGTTGAAGTAGCGCAGGCTGACCGCCGCGAAGTCGTACGCGGTGGCGTAGGAGGTGAGCATCGCGTCGACGGCGAGCTTGGTGGCGCCGTAGGTGTTGGTCGGCCGGGTGGGGGCGTCCTCGCGGATGGGCACCTGCTCGGGCTCGCCGTAGGTGGCCGCGGTGGAGGAGAACACGATCCGGCGGCAGTCGACCGCCCGCATGGCCTCCAGCAGGGCCAGGGTGCCGGCGACGTTGGTGTCCCAGTAGATCTCCGGCTTGACCTGCGACTCGCCGACGAGGCTCTTGGCCGCGAAGTGCAGCACCGCCTCGGGCCGGACGTCGGCCAGCACCGGGGCCGAGTCGTGCAGCGAGGCCTGCACGAACGCCGCACCCTCCGGGACGGCGTCGGCGTGCCCGGTGGAGAGGTCGTCCAGCACGGTGACCTCGTGGCCCCCCTGCAGGAGGGCGGCCGTGACTACGCTGCCGATGTAGCCGGCCCCACCGGCGACGAGAACGCGCATGCGCCCACCCTAGAGACGGTTCTCGGGCGGCGCGGTCAGGAGGAGGGACCCGTGGTCAGCGCACGCCCGGCGGTGCAGCAGTTGCCCGCCTACAAGCCGGGGCGCAACCCCGCCGACCTCGCCCGCGAGATCGGCGTCGCCCAGGCGGTCAAGCTGGCCAGCAACGAGGTCGCCTTCCCGCCGCTGCCGGCCGTCGTCGAGGCGCTGGCCACCGCGGCCGCCGAGACCAACCGCTACCCGGACAACGGCGCCGTCGTCCTCACCCGGGCGCTGGCCGAGCGGTACGACGTCGACCCCTCGCAGGTGGTCACCGGCTGCGGTGCGGTCATGCTGTGCCAGCAGCTGGCCCAGTCGTTCAACGACCCCGGCACGAGCATCGCCTTCGCCTGGCGCTCCTTCGAGATGTACCCGCTGCTGGCCCAGGTCGCCGGCGCGCGGTCGATCCAGGTGCCGCTCGTGCCCGGCCGCCCCGGCGGGCCGGCCGACACCCACGACCTCGAGGCCCTCGCCGCGGCCCTCGACGACACGACCCGGGTCGTGTTGGTCTGCAACCCCAACAACCCCACCGGGACGGCGGTCCGCCGCGCGGAGCTGGAGCGGTTCCTCGACGCCGTCCCGGCCCAGACGCTCGTCGTCCTCGACGAGGCCTACCGCGAGTTCGTCACCGACCCCGACGTCCCCGACGGCGTGGAGCTGATGCGCGGGCGGCCCAACGTGGCCGTGCTGCGGACGTTCTCCAAGGCGTGGGGGCTGGCCGGCCTGCGGGTCGGCTACCTGCTCGCGGAGGACCCGGCGGTGGCCGAGGCGGTCCGGAAGACCCACGTGCCGTTCAGCGTGAACATGCTCGCCCAGGCCGCGGCCGTCGCCGCGCTGGCCAGCGAGGACGAGGTCCGCCGCCGGTGCGCGGCGGTCACCGCCGAGCGGGAGCGGCTGACCGCCGCCCTCCGCGAGCGGGGCCTGGACGTCTCCGACAGCCAGGCCAACTTCGTCTGGCTGCCGGTGGGGGAGGAGACCGCCGACCTCGCCGCCGCGCTCGAGGCGCGGGCGGTCATCACCCGTCCGTTCGCGGGCCAGGGCATCCGGGTCACCGTGGGCACCCCCGAGGAGGACGACCTCTTCCTCGAGGCCCTCGACCGGGTGCGCTCCGCCACGCCGGTCGCCTGACGAGCCGCAGGTGACGACGGCGTCCGGCACGCGCGGAGCGGCATCCCCCCGGCGGCTGGTTTGATTGCCGACGTGCCTCTTCCCCGTGTGCTCTCCGGCATCCAGCCGACGGCGGGTTCCTTCCACCTCGGGAACCACCTGGGTGCCCTGCGCCAGTGGGTGGACCTGCAGGAGACGGCGGAGGCCTTCTACTGCGTCGTGGACCTGCACGCGATCACCGTCGCGCAGGACCCGGGGGAGCTGCGGCGCAACACCCTGGTCTCGGCCGCGCAGCTGCTCGCGCTCGGCGTCGACCCCGCGCGCAGCGCGCTGTTCGTGCAGAGCCACGTGCCGGAGCACCTGCAGCTGTCGTGGGTGCTGGAGTGCCTCACCGGCTTCGGCGAGGCCAGCCGGATGACCCAGTTCAAGGACAAGAGCCAGCGCGAGGGGACGGCGGGCACGACCGTCGGTCTGTTCACCTACCCGGTGCTCATGGCCGCCGACATCCTCGTCTACCAGGCGCAGCAGGTGCCCGTCGGTGACGACCAGCGCCAGCACCTCGAGCTGACCCGTGACCTCGCGATCCGGTTCAACGGCCGCTTCGGCGACACCTTCCCGGTGCCGGAGGGCTTCATCCCCGAGGGGGCGGCGCGCGTCATGGACCTGCAGTCCCCGGACAAGAAGATGAGCAAGAGCCTGCCGCCGGCCGGGTGCGTCTTCCTGCTCGACGACCCCAAGGTGACGGCGAAGAAGATCCGCTCGGCGGTCACCGACACCGGCCGCGAGATCGTCGCCGACCCGGTCGCCAAGCCGGGCATCACCAACCTGCTGACCATCCACAGCGCGCTGTCGGGGGAGACCGTCGCCGCTCTGGAGGAGCGCTTCGCCGGTCGCGGGTACGGCGACCTGAAGAAGGAGCTCGCCGAGGTCGTCGTCGACTTCGTCACCCCGGTGCGGGACCGCACCCAGGAGCTGCTCGACGACCAGGCCGAGCTCGAGCGGGTGCTCGCCGCCGGTGCCGCCCGCGCCCGCGAGGTCGCCGCCGGCACCGTCGCCGCCGTCTACGACCGGGTCGGTTTCCTCCCACCGGCCGGAGCGGGCGCATGAACGACGACACCTTCGTGCCGCGCAGCCGCCCGCTGCCGGAGACCGCCGTCCTCGGCGTGGTCGTGCCCATCCCCGAGCCCTGGTCGCAGCTGTTCGTCGACTGGCGGACCAAGGTCGGCGACGCGCAGGCGAGCCTGGTGCCCCCGCACGTCACGCTGCTGCCACCCACCGAGGTGGTCGCCGCCGACCGGGGGGTCATCAGCGCGCACCTGGCGTCCGTGGCGGCCAGCCACCCGCCGTTCGACATGCACCTGTCGGGCACCGGCACCTTCGCGCCGGTCTCCGACGTCGTGTTCGTGGCCGTCGCCCGGGGCATCGGCAACTGCGAGCTCATCGCCAACGACGTCCGCTGCGGGCCGCTGGCCCGGCCGCTGACCTACCCGTACCACCCGCACGTGACCGTCGCCCACGACGTCCCGGGCGACATGCTCGACCTCGCCTACAACGGCCTGGCCGACCTCTCGGCACAGTTCCGGGTCCGCCACTTCACCGAGTTCGAGCAGAACGCCGACGGCTCGTGGGTCGTCGCCCGGGAGTACCCGCTCACCGGTCCCGAGCGCTGAGAGAGGACCCCCCTTCCCGGCACGCCCCGCGCGCTCGGCGCGGGGCCCTGGCGGGCGGCCGCTCCAGCACGCCACCGGGCACCGGCGAGCCGGCCACCGGTGGCCGCTGGTCCCGGGTCACCCGGCTGACCGATCGCTGGGACTCGCTGGTCACCCGCCTGCGCCGCCGCCTGCCGTGGCTCGACCACCTCGCCCGCGCGGGCGGCCGCTACCAGCGCACCCAGGGCGATCTGATGGCCGCGGGCGTCACCTACTTCGTCTTCCTGGGGCTGGTCCCCGTGCTGCTCCTCGTGGCGTCGGCCATCGGTCTGGTGCTGGCAGGGGACCAGCTGCTGCAGGACGAGCTCTACGACGCCATCCGCGACGCCTTCCCGGGGTCGACCGGCGAGCAGATCGTCCGTGAGCTGCGCGCGGCGGTGGGCTCGGCCGGCGTCGTCGGCGTCATCGGGCTCGCCGGCTTCCTCTACGCCGGGATGCGCGCCATGGACAAGCTGCGCGTGGGCATGGAACGCATCTGGAAGGGACGGGCCGACGAGCCGGAGTTCCTCCGCGACAACGTGCAGGACCTGCTCGCGCTGCTCGCGCTCGGCGTCACCGGGCTGCTCAGCCTCGGCTTCACCGGGGTGGTCACCCAGGCCACCGGGTGGCTGCTGGACCTGCTCGGGCTCGCCGACGCCCCGGGCCTGGGGGTGCTCACCACCCTGCTGGGGCTCGCGCTGGCGGTCGGCACCGACGTCGTGGTCTTCCTGTGGCTGCTCAAGGTGGTGCCCTCGACGTCCCACCCGCTGCGGCGGCTGCTGCCCGGCGCGCTGTTCGGCGCGGCCGGCTTCGAGGTGATGAAGCTGCTGGGCAGCCTCTACCTGGCGCTGATCTCCGGCAGCGTCACGGCCTCGGCCTTCGGCGGGGCCGTCGGCATCCTCGTGTGGATCAACCTCGTCTGCCGGTTCGCCCTCTTCACCGCGGCGTGGACGGCGACCCTGCCCCGGGTCCAGGAGGCGGCCCCGGCGGTCCCTGCGCGCCCGGAGCCGGTGGTGCCGCCGGCCGACCACTGACCGGCTGCTCCGTGCCGCGGGGCACCCGGCGGACCGCCCGGCGGCGGCCCGCCACGGTGGCGAGCACGACCGCGACCGCCGCGGCGCCGAGCCCGACCGCGAGCAGCGGCGCCCCCCCGGCCGGCTCGCCGGCGGCCGCGGTCACCGGGGCGGGCGCGGGCCGCACGGCCGGAGGTGACGACGTCCGCGGGGTGGTGGTCGCCGGGGCGGGGACGTCGGCCGCGGAGTCGACCAGCACGCCCACTCCGGGCGCCCCGGCGGGGACGGCGAAGCCCCAGTCGAGCAGCAGCGCGGCCTGGTCGGAGGCGCGCAGCGGCACGTTCTCGGTGTTCATGACGCTGACCACCAGGCGGCGGCCGTCGCGCTCGGCGGCGGTCACGTAGGTGTGCCGGGCGGCGTCGGTGAAGCCGGTCTTGCCGCCCAGATCGCCCGGGTAGCGCGTGAGCAGCGGGTTCTCGTTCTGGATCTGGTAGCCCTCGGAGCGCCCCTCCACCGGCGGCATCTGTGCGACCTGGGTCTGCAGGATGGCGGCGGTGCGCGGGTCGGCGACCAGCCGGCGGAACACCAGCGCCAGGTCGTAGGGGGACGAGGTCTGGCCGGCCACGTCCAGCCCGGACGGTGACCCGGCGACGGTGTCGAACGCGCCGATCTCCGCCGCGGTCTCGTTCATCGCCCGCACGGTGACGTCGAGGCCACCGGCGGCCCGGGCCAGGGCGTTGGCCGCGTCGTTGCCCGACTGCATCACCAGCGCCTCGAACAGCAGCGAGACCGGGTAGTGCCCACCGGCCACCATCCCGACCCGGCTGCCCTCCATGTTCTCGTCCTCGACGGTGCCCTCCACGACCATGGTCGGGTCCAGCACCGGCACGAGGGTGAGCAGCGTCAGCGTCTTGAGCGTGCTCGCCGGGTAATAGCGGCCGTGCGGGTCACGGGCGGCCAGGACCACACCGCTGCCGGCGTCGGCGACCAGCCACCCCGCCGCGGTCAGTCCGTCGGGCAGCGGGCCGGCGCCGTCAGTGACGACGACGCCGCGGGTGTCCAGCCCCTCGCCGCCGACGGTGACCCCGCCCGGGCCGGTGCCCTGCGGCGGGCCGCCCGGCATGGGCGCGGTGGGCGAGGGCGCTGCCGGATCGGCGGTCGGTCGGGGGTCCTCGGCCAGCGCCGGCGCGGCTCCGGCCAGCAGCATCCCGGCGGTGAGGACTGCGGCGACCCCCGCCCTCAGCCGCCGTCGTCCCATGGCGTCGACGCTAGCGGCGCGGCCGCCCGAACCGGCGCGGAGCCGTCCTGGTGGCCCACGCCACTGCCGGAACGCCCCTTCGCAACGATCGCGTCTCGGTCTCCCGGGGAGGGGGCGGCGGTGCCGCCGCCCGCGGTTAGCGTGCGCTGGTCGCGCGTGTGGTGGGCCGGCTGTGCCGGTCACCGGCGCGTGGCCCCGGATGACACCGGGGCGGGCCCGGTTCCCCTCGGACCCGTCCCCCCAGAGAGGAGACCGTCTTGCGCCGAGCGCGGAAGATGAAGGCCGCGGCGTTGCTGCTGGCCGGCAGCATGGCCCTGGCGGCCTGTGCCAGCGACGAGGAGGGCGGCGGCGGCAGCTCCGGCGGCGGTGGCGGTGGCGGTGAGAGCAGCGAGCTGCAGATCGGCCTGGCCTTCGACACCGGCGGCCGCGGCGACCGCTCGTTCAACGACTCGGCCGTGGCCGGGGTCGAGGCCGCGATCGAGGAGCACGGTGGCGAGGTCACCGAGCTCTCCCCGAACGCCGACGCCTCCAACCGCGCCGACCTGCTGACCCAGCTGGCCGACCAGGGCTTCAACCCGATCATCGCCGTGGGCTTCGCCTACAGCGACGTGATCGGCGAGGTGGCCCAGCAGTACCCCGACGTGACCTTCGCCCAGGTCGACGGCGCGGTGGAGGACGCCGGCAGCCCCGAGAACCTCACCGGCCTGCTGTTCGCCGAGGAGCAGGGCTCCTTCCTCGCCGGCGTCGCCGCCGCGCTGAAGAGCGAGACCGGCCACGTCGGGTTCGTCGGCGGCGTCGAGACCCCGCTGATCCAGAAGTTCGAGGCCGGCTTCGTGGCCGGCGCCCAGGCGGCCAACCCGCAGATCATCATCGACCGGCAGTACATCTCGCCGGCCGGTGACTTCTCCGGCTTCAACGACCCGGCCCGCGGCCAGATCGTGGCGCAGGGCATGTACGACGCCGGCGCCGACATCGTCTACCACGCCGCCGGCGGCTCCGGCATCGGCGTGTTCCAGGCCGCCGCCGCCTCCGGTGGCCGTGCCATCGGCGTCGACTCCGACCAGTACCAGACGGTCGACGACCCGGCTCAGCAGGCGGTCATCATGACCTCGATGCTCAAGCGCGTCGACGTCGCCGTCGAGACCTTCATCGGTGAGTTCGTCGAAGGCAACGTGACCGGCGGCGAGAACGAGGTCTACGACCTCGAGGTCGACGGCGTCGGCCTGGCCACCACCGGTGGCTTCATCGACGACATCCAGAGCGACATCGACGGCTACCGCCAGCAGATCATCGACGGCACGATCACGGTCCCCACGACCCCGTGACGCCGATCGGCTGACCACGCACGACCGACAGCGGGTCCGGGGGCGCACACGCCCCCGGACCCGCTGTCGTGAGCGGGGACCCTGCCCGTCGGCCCGCGCGCCCCGGTGCGCGATCATGCGGCGGCCGGTGGAACCCGGCGGGAGAGCGGTGGCGAGCGGTCGATCCCGCGCCACCGATGCAGCAGAGTGGACGTGCCCGGCACACCCGCGGGGCGCGCAGCGAGGGAGAGGGCGCACGATGCCGCCAGAAGACGGGGCCACGACCGGCGTGCCGTCGGGGGAGCCACCGGGCACACCCGCGGACGGCGGCGTGCCGCTGGCGGTGGAGCTGCGTGGCATCACCAAGCGGTTCCCGGGCGTCGTGGCCAACAAGGACATCGAGCTGCGGGTCCGCCGGGGCGAGGTGCACGCCATCGTGGGGGAGAACGGCGCCGGCAAGTCGACGCTGATGAAGACCCTCTACGGCGAGCACCGCCCGGACGAGGGACACATCGCGATCGACGGCCGGCAGGTGAACTTCCGCAGCCCGTCGGATGCCATCGCCGCCGGCATCGGCATGGTCCACCAGCACTTCATGCTGGCCGACTACTTCACCGTGCTGGAGAACATCGTCCTGGGCAGCGAGCCCACGCGAGGGGGCCGGCTGGACGTCGCGGAGGCCCGCCGCCGCATCCAGGACATCTCCGACCGCTACAACCTCGGGCTGCGGCCCGACGCGCTCGTCGAGGACCTCGGCGTCGGCGACCGGCAGCGGGTCGAGATCGCGAAGGTGCTCTACCGCGACGCCCGCACCCTGATCCTCGACGAGCCGACCGCCGTCCTCGTGCCGCAGGAGGTCGACGAGCTGTTCGGCAACCTGGCCGAGCTCAAGCGCGAGGGCCTCACGATCATCTTCATCTCGCACAAGCTCGACGAGGTGCGCAAGGTCGCCGACTCGATCACCGTGATCCGGCGCGGCACGACCGTCGGCACCGCCGACCCGAAGACCACCTCGAGCCGGGAGCTGGCCGAGATGATGGTCGGCGCCGAGCTGCCCTCGCCGGAGACCCGCACCTCCACCGTCCGCGACACCCCCGTCCTGGAGCTGCGCGGGGTCACGGTGGCCGGCGTCGGAGGGCGGCCGCTGGTCGACGCGGTCGACCTCACCGTCCGCGAGGGCGAGGTCGTCGGCATCGCCGGCGTCGAGGGCAACGGCCAGTCCGAGCTGATCGACGCCGTCATGGGTCTGCGCGACGTCGCCACCGGCACCGTGGTGCTCGGCGGGGAGGACATCAGCGCCTGGAGCACCCGCGCCCGCCGGGAGGCCGGGCTCGGCTTCATCCCCGAGGACCGGCACCGCCAGGGCATGCTGCTGGACGCCTCGCTCTGGGAGAACCGGATCCTCGGCCACCAGACCCGCCCGCCGGCGGTGAAGGGCCCCTTCATCGACCGCAAGGGCGCCCGCGCGGACACCGAGCGGATCATGCGCGAGTACGACGTCCGCGCCCCCGGGCCGGACACCCTCGCCGTCGCCCTCTCCGGTGGCAACCAGCAGAAGCTGATCGTCGGCCGCGAGATGAGCGCGTCGCCGCGGCTGCTCCTGGCCGCCCACCCGACCCGCGGGGTCGACGTCGGCGCCCAGGCGGTCATCTGGGAGCTGCTGAAGGCAGCTCGGGCCGAGGGGATGGGCATCCTGCTGGTCTCCGCCGACCTCGACGAGCTCATCGGCCTGTCCGACACCCTGCACGTGATGCTCCGCGGCCGGCTGGTCGCGACCCTGGACCCGGCGCAGGTCACCCCGGAGGAGCTCGGCGGCCACATGACCGGCGCGCGGACGACGGCGGGTGCGGCATGAGCGTGCTCCGCCGGATCGGCACGGCCCTGGTCGCGCCGCTGCTCGCCATCGTGGCGGCGATCGTCATCTCCGGCATCGTGATGGCCGTCCTGGGGGTCAACGCCCTCGACGTCTTCGGCGTGATGGTGGACTTCGGGGACACCCCGACGCAGCAGGTCACCGCCATCGTGGTGATCCTCAACCGGGCCATCCCGCTGTTCATCTCCGGGCTGGCGGTCGCGATCGCGTTCCGCATGGGGCTGTTCAACATCGGCGTCGAGGGCCAGTACCGGCTGGCGACGGTCATGGCCGCCGCGGTCGGTGCCGCCGTCGCCCTGCCGGGGCCCCTGCACGTGCTGCTGATCGTCGTCGTGGCGATGGCGGTCGCCGCGATCTGGGCGGGCATCGTCGCCGTCCTCAAGGTGACCCGCGGCGTCAGCGAGGTCATCAGCTCGATCATGCTCAACTTCATCGCGCTGGGCATCGCGTCGTTCCTGCTCACCGGGCCGTTCCGGGGCAGCGCGGAGGGCGCGTCGATCATCAGCACCGCGGAGATCCCCGAGTCCGGGTGGATGCCCAGCCTGAACGTCGTCCTCGACCTGTTCGGCCTGGCCAACCCGCCCCGGCAGCTCTACGGCTTCCTCGTGGTCGCCGCGCTCCTCGGCGTCGCGGTGGCGGTCCTGCTGAACCGGACCCGCTTCGGTTTCGACCTGCGGGCCACGGGGCTGTCGCCGTCGGCGGCGCGGGCCAGCGGGGTCGACGCCCGCGGCATGGTCGTGAAGACCATGCTGCTGTCGGGCGCGGTGGCCGGGCTGATCGGCATGCCCGACCTCCTCGGCACGACGCACAGCTACACCACCGACTTCACCGCCGGCCTGGGATTCCTCGGCATCGCCGTGGCGCTGCTCGGCCGCAACAACCCGATCGGCATCGCGTTCGCCGCGCTGCTGTTCGCCTTCCTCGACCGGTCGCTGGTGCCGCTGCAGATCGCGGACTACCCGTCGTCGGTGGTCACGATCATCCAGGGCACGATCGTGCTGGCCGTCGTCGTCTCCAACGAGGTGGCGCGGCGGATCGGCCTGCGCGCCGCGGAGCGCGGCTCGGCGCAGGCCGGCCCGGCTCCCGTCGCAGGTGACGGCAGCACCGGCCCGCAGCAGACCACGGGCGGCGGAGGCACCGGGACAGGCGCGGGTGTCAGCCCGACCACCGGCGCCGGCCGGCAGACCGACGAGCGGCAGGGGACCGGGGCATGAGCGCCGTCATGAGCTCGCAGGACACCCGGCCCGCGCGCGGCCCGGTCGGGGAGCTGTTCCTCGGCGGCGGGCGGGCCCGCCGGATCACCTGGCTGGCGGTGGGCGCGGTCGTGCTCCTCTCCGCAGTCCGCGTGATCAGCGGCGAGCAGGCGCTCACGTCGTCGTCCACCATCTCCGCGGCGCTGCTGCTCGCCGTGCCGATCGGGCTGGCCGCCCTCGGCGGGCTGTACTCCGAGCGGGCCGGTGTGGTCAACATCGGCCTGGACGGGATGATGACCCTCGGCACCTGGGGCGCCGGCTTCGCCGGCTACCAGTGGGGCTGGGGTGCGGCGCTGGTCGGCGGGCTGCTGTTCGGCGCGCTCGGCGGCCTGCTGCACGCGGTCGTGACCGTCACCTTCGGCGTCGACCACGTGGTCTCCGGCGTGGCGATCAACATCCTCGCCGCGGGCGTCGTCCGCTTCCTCTCCGAGCTGTACTACACCGACAACCCCGCCGGGGGCGGCGTCACGCAGTCCCCGGCGATCACGGGCAACCAGCCGGAGTTCTCGGTGCCGGTGCTGTCCTCGGGCCCCGACCTGCTCGGCGACCTCGAGCGCCAGCAGTGGTTCCTCGTCAGCGACGTGGCCGGCGTCCTCCGCGGGCTCACCAGCGGCGTGGGCCTGCTCACCGTCCTGGCGGTGCTCCTGGTGCCGGCGTCCTACCTGCTGCTGTGGCGCACCGCCTTCGGGCTGCGGCTGCGCTCGTGCGGCGAGAACCCGGCGGCCGCGGACTCCCTCGGCGTGCCGGTCTACCGGCTGAAGTACATCGCCGTGGTCGTCTCCGGCGCGCTGGCCGGCATGGGTGGCGTGTTCCTGGTCTTCATCGCCGGCATCTACCGGGAGGGGCAGACCAACGGTCGCGGCTTCATCGGCCTGGCCGCCCTGATCTTCGGCAACTGGCGTCCGGGCGGCCTGGCGGCCGGCGCGGGCCTGTTCGGCTTCGCCGACGCGCTGCAGCTGCGCAGCCGGTCGGCGGTGGTGGCGCTGCTCCTGCTCGTGGCTGTGCTGCTGGCCGGCGTCGCCGTCTGGCAGGCGGTGCACCGGCGCGCCGTGCGGGCGGTGCTGGCCGCCGTCGTCGCCGCCGGCGCCCTGATCGGCTTCCTGACCATCGACCAGCTGGCCCCCGGCCTGGTGTCGTTCACCCCGCACCTGACCACGCTGCTGGTGCTGTCGCTGGCGTCCCAACGCCTGCGGATGCCCAAGGCCGACGGGCTCGTGTACCGACGAGGAGAGAACTAGTGAGCGTGGACTGGGACGCGCTGCGCGCGGCCGCGCGGGAGGCGATGACCCACGCCTACGCCCCCTACTCGCGGTTCCCCGTGGGGGTCGCCGGCCTGGTGGACGACGGCCGGGTGGTCACCGGCTGCAACGTCGAGAACGCCTCCTACGGGCTGGGCCTGTGTGCCGAGTGCGGCCTGGTCAGCGACCTGGTGCGCAGCGGCGGTGGCCGGCTGGTCGCGGTCGCCTGCGTGGGCGGGGACGGCCGGCCGCTCATGCCCTGCGGGCGGTGCCGGCAGCTGCTGTGGGAGCACGGCGGCGCGGAGATGCTCATCGAGACGGTGTCCCTGGGCATCGTGCCGATGCGGGAGGTGCTGCCGGACGCCTTCGGCCCCGAGGACCTGGCGAAGGCGGGGGTGGCGCCGGCATGAGCACGTTCGACGCGATCGACGTCATCCGGGCCAAGCGGGACGGCGTCGAGCTCACCCCGGAGCAGATCCGCTGGGTGATCCGGTCCTACACCGACGGGACGGTCCCCGACGAGCAGGTCAGCGCGCTGCTCATGGCGGTGTTCTTCCGCGGGATGTCGGCCGGCGAGCTGGCCGTCTGGACGCAGGCGATGATCGACTCCGGCGAGCGCAAGGACCTCTCGCCGCTGGGCCGCCCGACCGCCGACAAGCACTCCACCGGCGGGGTCGGCGACAAGATCACGCTGCCGCTGGCGCCGCTGGTCGCCGCGTGCGGGGTGGCGGTGCCGCAGCTGTCCGGCCGGGGCCTGGGCCACACCGGCGGCACGCTGGACAAGCTGGAGTCGATCCCCGGCTGGCGCGCCGACGTGCACGAGGAGGCCTACCTGGCGCAGCTGCGCGAGGTGGGCGCGGTCATCTGCGCGGCGGGCAACGACCTCGCCCCCGCGGACAAGAAGCTCTACGCGCTGCGCGACGTCACCGGCACGGTGGAGTCCATCCCGCTGATCGCCAGCTCGATCATGAGCAAGAAGATCGCCGAGGGTGCCGACGCGCTGGTGCTCGACGTCAAGACCGGCTCGGGCGCCTTCATGAAGGACCCCGACGCCTCCCGCGAGCTGGCCCGCACCATGGTCGGGCTGGGGGAGGCCGCCGGGGTGCGCACCGTGGCGCTGGTGACCGCGATGGACCGGCCGCTGGGCCGCGCGGCGGGCAACGCCGTCGAGGTGGCCGAGTCGGTGGAGGTGCTCGCCGGTGGCGGGCCGGCCGACGTCGTCGAGCTGACCCTCGCCCTGGCCCGGGAGATGCTCGCCGGGGCCGGGCGGTCCGACGTCGACCCCGCCGACGCGCTGCGCGACGGCCGGGCGATGGACGTCTGGCGCCGGATGGTCGCCGCCCAGGGCGGGGACCCGGACGCGCCGCTGCCGCAGCCGGCCGAGAAGCACGTCGTGACCGCCCCGGCCACCGGCACGCTGACCCGCCTGGACGCCTACGCCCTCGGGGTGGCGGCCTGGCGGCTGGGCGCCGGCCGGGCACGCAAGGAGGACCCGGTGTCGGCCGCGGCCGGCGTCGTCTGGACCGCCGGGGTGGGAGAGCAGGTCACCGAGGGGCAGCCGCTGCTCGAGCTGCACACCGACGACCCCGCCCGGATCGAGCGGGCGCTGGCGGCGCTGGACGGCGCGATCGGGGTCGACACCGACGACGTCCCGCTGCCGCTGGTCCTGGACCGGATCACGGCGTGACGAGCGGGGGCCCGGAGGGTCCCCCGAGGAACGCCCGGAGGCGCCGCCCTGCGAGGCGGCGCGAGGAGCTGGGGCCGGAGGCTCCCCGACGAGGGCCGGGGTGGGCTCAGCGCGGCCGGGGGACGGTACTCGGCCGCGGTGCGGCCCGGAGGACCGCGATGTCATGGTGGGAGACTGTCTCCTCGTGACGAGTACGTCCGTGCCCCTGGTGGCCGACAGCCGGCCGCGGCCCGGCGATCCGCTCGACCCCGATGCCGCCATCTCCATCCGCGGCCTCGTGAAGCGCTACGGGGACCGCACCGCCGTCGACGGCCTGGACCTCGACATCCGGCGCGGCGAGATCTTCGCGCTGCTCGGGCCGAACGGCGCCGGCAAGACCAGCACGGTCGAGGTGCTGGAGGGCTACCGGAAGCGGGACGGCGGCGACGTCCGCGTGCTCGGCGTCGACCCGGCCAAGGGCGGACGCCGGTGGAAGGCCCAGCTGGGCATCGTGCTGCAGTCGGGCGCGGGGGACAGCCAGCTCTCGGTCCGAGAGCTCCTCACGGCACGGGCGTCGTACTACGCGCAGCCCCGGGACCCCGACGAGGTGCTGGAGCTGGTCGGCCTCACCGACAAGGCGGCGGCCCGGGGCCGCGCCCTCTCCGGTGGCCAGCGCCGGCGGCTGGACGTCGCGCTGGGCATCGTCGGCCGACCGCGCCTGCTCTTCCTCGACGAGCCGACCACGGGCTTCGACCCCGAGGCGCGGCGGCAGTTCTGGGCATTGATCCGCTCGCTGCGCGACCTGGGCACCACGATGCTGCTCACCACCCACTACCTCGACGAGGCCGAGACGCTCGCCGACCGGGTCGGC
This sequence comes from Geodermatophilus sp. SYSU D01186, assembly GCF_054050215.1. Classification (NCBI taxonomy): domain Bacteria; kingdom Bacillati; phylum Actinomycetota; class Actinomycetes; order Geodermatophilales; family Geodermatophilaceae; genus Geodermatophilus; species Geodermatophilus sp. SYSU D01186. The sequence goes on from NZ_JBJGYW010000001.1 coordinate 259,054, forward strand.
GTCCTCGCCCGCGGTGAGCTCGCGGAGGTCGCCGTCCCGACGGCGCTGGGTGGGCGCGGCACGGCACCCGCCGTCGTCAGCTGGACCGAGGACGGCGTCCGGCGCACCGCCGAGACCACGACGCCCACCGCGTTCGTGCGGGAGCTGGCCGCCCGCTTCCCCGGCGAGGTGCCCGACCTGTCGGTCAACCGGCCCACGCTCGAGGACGTCTACCTGAAGATGATCGGGGACCACTCGTGACCACCGCCGCCCCCGAGCGGACCGCGCTGCCCTCGTTCGGCCGGGTCTACCTGACCCGCGCCGGTGTCGAGCTCAAGGAGTTCTTCCGCCAGCGCGAGTCGGTGGTCTTCACCCTCGCCTTCCCGGTGATCCTGCTGCTGGGCCTGGGCGCGGTCCTCGACTACGACCTCGGTGCCGGCGTCGACTTCCCGCAGTACTTCATGGCCGGGGTCATCACCGCCGGCATCGTCGGCGCCAGCCTGCAGAACATGGCGATCCACATCGCCGCGGAGCGCTCGGACGGCACGCTCAAGAGCCTCGCCGGGACGCCGATGCCCGCGAGTGCGTACTTCGTCGGCAAGGTCGTGCAGGTGCTGGCGGTGGCGGTCGCGACGATCGCGCTGCTCCTGCTGGTCGGCGTCCTCGTGTTCGGCATCGACCTGCCCTCGGGCACCGACTGGCTGACCTTCGCCTGGGTGTCGGTGCTGGGCGCCGCGGCGTGCACCCTGCTGGGCATCGTCGTGTCGACGCTGGCCCGCAACGGCCGGTCGGCGTCGGCGACGGTCACCCCGATCGCGCTGGTGCTCGAGTTCATCTCGGGCGTGTTCATGCCCTTCGACCAGGTGCCGGGCTGGCTGCAGGACGTCGCCGCGGTCTTCCCGGTGAAGTGGCTCGCGCAGGGGCTGCGGTCGGTGTTCCTCCCGGAGGAGCTGGCCGCCCGCGAGCCGGCGGGGTCGTGGGAGCTCGGCACCGTCGCGCTGGTGCTCGGCCTCTGGTGCGTCGCCGGCCTGGTCCTCTGCGCCCTCACCTTCCGCTGGCAGGACCGCGAGGGCTGAGGGACACCGCGGCCAGGTCCCCGGATCGAGTCCGCGCGGAGACCGAACGACAATGTCACCGTGAGTGCACCGCTGACCGCCGAGATCCTCCGCCGCGCCCCGAAGGTCCTGCTGCACGACCACCTGGACGGCGGGCTGCGGCCGCAGACGGTGCTCGAGCTCGCCGACGCGTGCGGCTACCGCGGACTGCCGGCGGACGACGCCGACGAGCTGGGCCGCTGGTTCCGGCAGGCCGCCGACTCCGGCTCGCTGGTGCGGTACCTGGAGACGTTCGCCCACACCGTCGCGGTCATGCAGCGCCCCGAGGGCGTGGCCCGGGTCGCCCGCGAGTGCGCCCTCGACCTGGCCGCGGACGGCGTCGTGTACGCCGAGGTGCGCATGGCGCCGGAGCTGCTCACGGCGGAGGGGACGCCGATCGAGGAGGCCGTGGAGGCGATCCTCGACGGCTTCGCGACGGGCAGCGCGGAGGCGGCCGCCGCGGGCACGCCCATCACCGTCGGCACGCTGCTGTGCGCCATGCGGCAGAACGACCGGTGGGACGAGGTGGCGGGCCTCGTCGTCCGCCACCGGGACGCCGGGGTCGCCGGGTTCGACCTGGCCGGCCCCGAGATCGGCTTCCCCCCCGACCGCCACCCCTCGGCGATCGCGCTGCTCGACCGGGCCGGCGCGCACCGCACCGTCCACGCCGGTGAGGCGGCCGGCATCGACAGCATCGTGGCCGCCCTCGACGGCGCCCGCGCGGAGCGGCTGGGGCACGGCGTGCGCATCGCCGACGAGGTGGCCGCCGACGGCTCGCTCGGCGCGGTGGCCAAGCGGGTGCGCGAGGAGCAGGTGACCCTCGAGGTCGCGCCGTCGTCCAACGTGCAGACCGGTGCCTACCCGTCGCTGGCCGAGCACCCGGTGGACCGCCTGCACCGGCTCGGCTTCGCCGTCACCGTCAACACCGACAACCGGCTGATGAGCGGGGTCTCGGCGACCAGCGAGCTGGCCGGCGTGGCCGCCACGTTCGGCTGGGGCTGGGACGACGTGCAGACGGTCACCGAGCGTGCGCTGCGGGCGGCGTTCGTCGACGAGACGGAGCGGGCGCGGCTGCTGGCCGACGTCGTCCGGCCCGGGTTCGCCGCCCTCCGCGGGTGAGGGTGGCGCGGGCCACCCCGCGCTCGGGAATCGCCGGACCACCTGCGCTGCTACCTTGAGTGCACCGGCACTCGCCGGTCATCCTCCGGACGGTCCGTCCGGGTAAGAGCGCATCCGTGCAGATCCGGGCGTCACAGCTGACGTGAGCGATCGCCAGTGAGGACGCCGGTCGACGGCGTTCACGCATGACCACGGGACGCGCCCGAGAAGCATCGGAGTCCCACACCCGTATGACCACGTTCGACGCTGTCGACGTCCAGACCACCCCCGAGCACGCCCCCGAGGCCGAGGCCCCCGCCGGCCCCACCTTCGGTCAGCTGGGCCTGCCCCAGCAGCTGGTGACCGCCCTCGAGCGGCGCGGCATCCGCCACCCCTTCGCCATCCAGACCTCGGCCCTGCCCGACGCCCTGGCCGGCCGTGACGTCCTCGGCAAGGCCGCCACCGGCTCGGGCAAGACCCTGGCCTTCGGCCTGCCCCTGCTGGCCCGCATCGGGGCCGACGTCCAGACCGGCCGGCGCGCCCCGCGCGGCCTGGTCCTCGTCCCGACCCGCGAGCTCGCCCAGCAGGTGCACGACAACCTGGCGCCCCTCGGCCAGGCCATCGGCGTCCAGCTCGCCACCGTCTACGGCGGCGCGCCCATGTACCGCCAGATCCAGCAGCTGCGCCGCGGCGTCGACGTCGTCATCGCCACCCCCGGCCGGCTGCAGGACCTCATCGGCCAGGGCGAGGCGACCCTCGACGAGGTCGTCGTCACCGTGCTCGACGAGGCCGACTTCATGGCCGACCTGGGCTTCCTCCCGGTCGTCAAGGAGCTGCTCGACCAGACCGTCCCCGACGCCCAGCGGCTGTTGTTCTCGGCCACGCTGGACGGCGAGGTCGACGCCCTGGTCCGCCGCTACCTGAAGGACCCCGCCCGGCACGAGGTCAAGCGCGCCGGGGACGACGCCCCGCCGGCCGAGCACCTCGCGTTCAGCCTCGCCTTCCGCGACAAGCTGCAGGTGGCCACCGAGCTGGCCTCCCGCCCGGGCCGCACGATCGTCTTCGCGCGGACCCAGCTCGGCGTGGACCGGCTGACCGAGAACCTGCAGGCTGCCGGGATCAAGGCCCAGGCCATCCACGGCGGGCTGCCGCAGTCGGCCCGCAAGCGCGCGCTGGAGGCGTTCACCGACGCCCGCAGCCCGGTGCTGGTCGCCACCGACGTCGCCGCCCGCGGCATCCACGTCGACGACGTCTCGCTGGTCCTGCACTACGACCCGCCGACGGACGCCAAGACCTACCTGCACCGGTCGGGACGCACCGCCCGCGCGGGTGCCGCCGGCGTCGTCGTCTCGCTGCTGCTTCCCGACCAGGTGGGCCAGGCCAAGCGCCGGTTCCGCTCGGCCAAGGTGGACCCGGCCGTCGACCGGATCCGCCCGGGTGACGCCCCGATCGCCGAGCTCGTCGCCAGCGGCGTGCACGTCGAGCCGATCGAGCGCCCGGTGCGCGAGTCCCGCCGCCCGGCCGGCTCCGGTCCGCGGCGCCCGCGCCGCGAGGGCGACCGTCCGCGTCGTGACGGCGACCGGCCGCGCCGTCCCTACGGTGACCGTCCCCGCCGGGACGGCGACCGTCCGGTGGGCGAGCGCCCCGAGCGTCCGCGCCGCGACGGCGAGCGCTCCTACGGCGACCGCCGGCCCAGCGGCTACCGCGGCCAGGGTGGCCGCCCCGGCCGCTCGGCGGACTTCTCCGGCTGAGCGCAGTCACGACACGGCAGCGGCCGGTCCCGGTTCCCCGGGGCCGGCCGCTGCCGTTCTGTGGTGGGACTCCGCTCAGTCGCGGAAGACGAGGGCCCCGCTGACCTCGGTGACGACCTCGTCCCACGCCGACCGCAGCACCGCGGCGTCCTCGGCGCGCAGCGCGGCGTCGGGCTCCCGCTCGGCGCGGGCGACGGCCCGGCCCAGCGGCTCGGTCGGCAGCAGCAGCGCCTCGACGCGGGTCAGCCCGGCGTACTCGGCGACGTCCTGCACCCCCTCGACCGGCTGGGTGAGGGCGCGGTGCGGGACCAGCCCGGCAGCACCGTCGGCGACCTCCGCCACGACCTCGGTCAGCTCGGTGAGGTCGTAGCGGTCCTGCTCGGCCGGCAGCGGCGGGACGTCGGTGCCGGCCACCTCGGGCCAGGACGCGATCTCGGTGAGGTCGTGCTCCTCGTCGCCGGCGCAGAAGCGGGCGAGGTCGTCGGGCGAGGCGAACAGGAAGACCTCGCCGTCGCGGCCGAGGAACCGCGCCCGGTCGTCGACGTAGCAGCGCAGGGTCAGGCCGGCGCCGGCGGGCACCACGAGCTCCACCGGCAGGATGCCGACGCCCTCCCAGAACTCCGCGGCCTTGGCGACCTCGGTGGCGGGGACGTCGATCCGGCCCGGTCGGGCGATGGCGCTCACCGGCGTCACCGCGGGTGCGGCCTCGGCGGCGGGAGCCTCCTCGACGTCGGCCAGGTCGTCCTCGTCGTCGCCCTGCTCGGCCGCCGACGGGTAGTCGGAGAGCGCGACGGTGCCTCCGCCGGTCCAGTCCAGGTGGGCCGACAACTCCTCCAGGACGTCCTCCCAGAGGTCGTCGAGGGCGCTGCCGACGCCGAGCCACGCGTCCTCGCCGGCGCGGCCGACGAAGGCGTCCACGCCCAGCCCCAGCGAGCCGATCTCGGGGCGGGCCACCAGCTCGGCGAGCGCGCTGAACTCCCCGCCGCGCTCGACGTCGGCGGCCGGACGGCGGTCGAGGTCGACGTCGGCATCGACGTCCCGGTCCTCGTCCTCGTCGGTCAGGTCCTCGTCGAGGTCGTCGTCCTCCTCGTCACCGAGGTCCAGGCACTCGGCGAGCCGGCTGACGATGTCGATGGTCGCGGCCAGCTCCTCGACCGCCCAGCGGTCGGCGTTCTCCGCGGCGGTGTCGTAGACCCCGTCGAGGTCGTAGCGGTGGTCGTCGTCCGGGGTGAGGTCCGCGGCGCCGAGCCCGACGACGACCGGCCACACCGGGTGGTCGGCGAGGTCGTGGTCGGTGCGGGTCCGGCAGAACACCGCCAGGGCCGCCGGGGTCGGGAAGAGGTGGACCGTCGCGGTGTCACCCTCGGACGTGCCGAGGAACGCCTGCCACTCCTCGCCGTCCTCCTCCCACGGCGGCGCCCACAGGGTGTAGCCGGTGCGGTCGTCGACGGTGAGGGAGATGGGGACGATGCTCGGCCTGGCCACGGCGACCATCCTGCCCGCTCCGCCTGGAAGCGCACCTCCGGGTTGCTACACGCCCATCGGGTGCCAGAGAGAGGACCCCGTCCTCCCCACCCTTCGCGAGCTCAGGGTGGGACCCGGGACGGGGCCTCTCAGACGCCCATCGGATGCCAGACCGTCTTCGTCTCCAGGAACGGGGTCAGCCGCGTCAGGCCGGGGTCGGCGGTCCAGTCCGGCTCCTCCGCCGGCGGCCGCAGCACCCGCTTGATGCTGCCCGCCGCCAGCCGCTCCAGCTCCATCGCACGGCCGGCGGGAGCACCGGTCAGGTCGACGGCGTCGACGTCGTCGTGCTCGGCCAGCCAGGGCCCGATCTCGCCGGCGTCCCCGGTGAGCAGGTTCACCACGCCCGCCGGGACGTCGCTGGTCGCGAGCACCTCGCCGAGGGTGACCGCGGGCAGCGGCCGCTCCTTCGACGTCACCACGACCGCGGTGTTGCCGCCGGCCAGCACCGGGGCGAGCACGCTGACCAGGCCCAGCAGCGAGGAGCGCTGCGGCGCGAGGACGGCGACCACGCCGGTGGGCTCGGGCAGCGAGAAGTCGAAGTACGGGCCGGCGACCGGGTTGGCCCCGCCGAGGACGGCACCGAGCTTGTCGGTCCACCCGGCGTACCAGACCCAGCGGTCGATCGCGGCGTCGACGGCGGCGCGGGCCTTGGACCCGGACAGGCCCTCGCCCGCGGCGACCTCCTCGCAGAACTGGGTGTGCCGGCCCTCCATCACCTCGGCGACCCGGTAGAGCACCTGGCCGCGGTTGTAGGCGGTGGCGCGGGACCACTTCCCGAACGCGGCGCGGGCGGCGACGACGGCGTCCCGGGCGTCCTTGCGGGAGGCCCAGGCGGCGTTGGCGAGGAAGTGGCCCTTGGCGTCGGTGACCTCGTAGGTGCGGCCCGACTCCGAGCGCGGGAACGCGCCGTTGACGTAGAGCTTGTAGGTCTTGCGGACGGCGAGACGCTCGCTGCCGATCACTGCGCGGTCACACTCCCTCGCTCCGCGAGGCCGTTCGCTCCGCTCCTCGCTCGCTGGCGCTCGCTGCGATGCTCACTCACTGGTCGGACCCCTTCAGGTAGGCGGCCAGCCCGTGGCGACCGCCCTCACGGCCGTACCCGGACTGCTTGTAGCCGCCGAACGGCGACGTCGGGTCGAACTTGTTGAACGTGTTGGCCCAGACGACGCCGGCCCGGAGCCGGTCGGCGATCGCCAGGATGCGGGACCCCTTCTCCGTCCAGATCCCGGCCGACAGCCCGTAGGTGGTGTTGTTGGCCTTGGCGACCGCCTCGTCCGGCGTCCGGAAGGTGAGCACCGACAGGACCGGCCCGAACACCTCGTCGCGGGCGATGCGGTGGGCGGGGGAGACGTCGGTGAACACCGTCGGCGGGAACCAGAAGCCCCGGTCGGGCAGCGCGCAGGCCGGCTGCCACCGATGCGCGCCCTCGGCCTCGCCGATGTCGGACAGCTCGCGGATCCGCGCCAGCTGCTCGGCGGAGTTGATGGCGCCGATGTCGGTGTTCTTGTCCAGCGGGTCGCCGAGGCGGAGGGTGCCGATCCGCCGCTGCAGGGAGGCGATGACCTCGTCGTGGACGGACTCCTGCACCAGCAGCCGGGAGCCGGCGCAGCACACGTGCCCCTGGTTGAAGAAGATGCCCTGCACGATGCCCTCGACGGCCTGGTCGATCGGCGCGTCGTCGAAGACGATGTTGGCCGCCTTGCCGCCGAGCTCGAGGGTGAGCTTCTTGCGGGTGCCGGCGACCGCGCGGGCGATGGCGCGGCCCACCTCGGTGGAGCCGGTGAACGCGACCTTGTCGACGTCGTCGTGCTCGACCACGGCCCGGCCGGTGTCGCCGGCGCCGGTCACGATGTTGACCACGCCCGGCGGCAGGTCGGCCTGGCGGCAGACCTCGGCGAACAGCAGTGCGGTCAGCGGGGTGGTCTCGGCCGGCTTCAGGACGACGGTGTTGCCGGTGGCCAGCGCCGGGGCGACCTTCCACGCCAGCATCAGCAGCGGGAAGTTCCACGGGATGACCTGCCCGGCCACGCCCAGCGGCCGCGGGCCCGGGCCCAGGCCGGCCCAGTCCAGCTTGTCGGCCCAGCCCGCGTGGTAGAAGAAGTGCGCCGCGGCCAGGGGGACGTCGACGTCGCGGGACTCCCGGATCGGCTTGCCGTTGTCCAGCGACTCCAGGACGGCGAACTCCCGCGCCCGCTCCTGCAGCAGCCGCGCGATGCGGAACAGGTACTTGCCGCGGTCGGCCGGGCGCATCGGACCCCAGACGCGGGTGAACGCGCGGCGGGCGGCGCGGACGGCGCGGTCGACGTCGGCCTCGGTGCCGGAGGCGACCTCGGAGAGGACCTCCTCGGTGGCCGGGTTGACCGTCTTGAACGTCTCCCCCGTGCCGTCGACGAACTCGCCGTCGACGAACAGGCCGTAGGACGGCGCGATGTCGACGATCGACCGCGACTCGGGTGCGGGGGCGTACTCGAAGGTGCTGGTCATCGTTCAGTCCACCGTCACGTGGTCCGGGCCGCTGTAGTGGCCGGTGCGGAGCTTCTGCCGCTGCAGGAGCAGGTCGTTGAGCAGGCTGGAGGCGCCGAAGCGGAACCAGTCGGGGGAGAGCCAGTCGGGACCGGCGACCTCGTTGACGAGGACGAGGTGCTTGACGGCGTCCTTGGTGGTGCGGATGCCGCCGGCGGGCTTGACCCCGATCTGGCGGCCGGTGGCGGCGCGGAAGTCACGGACCGCCCCGAGCATCACCAGGCAGACCGGCAGCGTGGCGGCGGGGGAGACCTTGCCGGTGGAGGTCTTGATGAAGTCGCCGCCGGCGAGCATGGCCAGCCAGGAGGCGCGGCGGACGGCGTCGAGCGTGACCAGCTCGCCGGTCTCGAGGATGACCTTGAGGTGCGCGTCCCCGCAGGCCTCCTTGACCGCGACGATCTCGTCGTAGACGTCGAGGTAGCGGCCGGCCAGGAACGCCCCGCGGTCGATGACCATGTCGATCTCGTCCGCTCCGTTGGACACGGCGTCCCGGACGTCGGCGAGCTTGACCGCCCGGCTGGCCCGGCCGCTGGGGAACGCGGTGGCGACGGCGGCGGTGTGGATGCCCGAGCCCTGCAGCGCCTCGGTCGCGATGCCGGCGAGGTCGCCGTAGACGCAGACCGCCGCGACATGCGGGCAGGAGGCGTCGGTGGGGTCGGGACGGCGGGCCTTGGCGGCCAGCGAGCGCACCTTGCCGGGGGTGTCGGCGCCCTCGAGGGTGGTCAGGTCGACCATCGAGATCGCGGTGTCGATCGCCCACGCCTTGGCGGTGGTCTTGATCGACCGGGTGCCCAGCACGGCGACGCGGGCCTCGGCGCCGACCTGGTCGACGCCGGGGAGGCCGTGCAGGAAGGCCCGGAAGGCGGCGTCCGAGCGGGTCACGTCACGGAACGGCGCCAGGGGCTCGCGCCGCGGCGGGGTCTCCGCCGTCAGGGCGTCGGGGTCGAGCACGTGGGTCATGCGGGCATTCTCCCCCGAGCTGGATCTGCCCTGGCCGGTACGGTGGCTCGCCCCCGGCCGATACGGTGGCGCGCGTGCAGCTGACCGTCGTGGACCACCCGCTCGCCCGTGCCCGCCTGACCCGCATGCGGGACGAGCGGACCGACAACGCGGCCTTCCGTGCGGCGCTGCGCGAGCTCACCCAGATGCTGGTCTACGAGGCCACCCGCGACCTCGCCGTCGCGGAGGACCCCATCACCACCCCGGTCACCGCGACCACCGGTTTCCGGCTGGCCGCCCCGCCGCTGATCGTGCCGGTGCTGCGGGCGGGGCTGGGCATGGCCGACACCGCGCACGGCATGCTGCCCGAGTCCCAGATGGGCTTCGTGGGGCTGGCCCGCAACGAGGAGACCTTCCAACCGGAGGCGTACATGGCCTCGCTGCCGGCGTCCCTGGTCGACCGCGAGGTCTTCGTGCTCGACCCGATGCTGGCCACCGGCGGCTCGCTGGTGCACTGCTGCGGGCTGCTCACCGCCCGGGGCGCCACCTCGATCACCGTGCTGTGCGCGCTCGCCGCGCCGGAGGGCATCGCGCGGCTGGAGGAGAGCGGGCTGCCGCTGCGGGTCTTCACCGCCTCGGTCGACGAGGGGCTCAACGACAAGGCCTACATCGTTCCGGGCCTCGGTGACGCCGGGGACCGCCAGTTCGGGGCGGTCTGACCGTGCGCTTCGGGGTGCTCGGCACCGGGCACTGGGCGCAGACCGTGCACGCCGCAGCGCTCGCCGAGCACCCGACGGCGGCGCTGGTGGGTGTGTGGGGCCGCGACCTCGCCAAGGCCAAGGCCGTCGGGGCGGAGTTCGACGTCCCCGGCTACGCCGACCTCGACGCGCTGCTGGCCGAGGTGGACGCGGTGGCGATCGCCGTCCCGCCGTCGGTGCAGGTCGGGCTGGTCGAGCGGGCCGCGGCGGCCGGCAAGCACCTGCTCCTGGAGAAGCCGATCGGGCTGTCGCTGGCCGAGGCCGACCGGGTCGTGACCGCGGTGCGCTCCTCCGGGGTCGCCTCGGTCGTGTTCTTCACGTTCCGCTTCCAGGCCGGGACGTCGAGTTGGCTGGCCCAGGCCGGGCGGACGATGCTCGCCGGCGGCGCGGGCACGTGGCTCAGCGCCCTGGCCGGCAGTCCCTTCGACTCCGCCTGGCGACGGCGGCACGGGGCACTGTGGGACATCGGCCCGCACGCGCTGTCGCTGTTGTTGCCGGCGCTCGGGCCAGTCACGTCGGTCCAGGCCGGCGGCGGGTCGGGCGACACCGTGCACCTGGTGCTGCAGCACTCCGCCGGGGTGTCGTCGACCGTGACGCTGTCCCACACGGTGGCGCCGATGTCGACGGGCATCGAGTTCTACGTGCACGGGGACGCCGGCCGCGTCGTCCTGCTGCCCGACACCGAGCACCCCGTCGAGGCGCTGTCGGTGGCGGTCGACGAGCTGGGCCAGGCGGCGATGACCGGGGGCACGCACCCCTGCGACGTCGGCTTCGCCCGGGACGTGGTGGCGGTGCTCGCGACGGCGGAGCGCGCGCTGGCGTCGGGGTGCCGGGAGCCGGTGTCGGACTGACCGCCGTTTGCGGCTCTGCGGGCGTTCCTCGTGCCGTGCGGGCGCTACAGCGCCCGCACGGCACGAGGAGCACCGGCAATGCGGGTGTGGCTCGGCGGCTGTTGCGGTGTTCTGCCCGCTCCTGCGGTGGTGCAGGGCCGCAGAGGCACGCGCAACACCGCAGGAGCGGTCAGTCGTACGGGTTGGTGAGGACGGCGTTCGCCTGCAGGACGGCGAACGTGACCGGTGGGCCGTCGGTGGTCGTCGTGCCCGGGACGTCGGCGCTCGCACCGCCGTCGACGCTGAACGTGCCGCTCCAGGTGGTGGTGAGCGCGGCGGTGTAGGTGCCGCTGCGGTACTCGTGGCTGACCGTGTGGTGCGGGTAGGGCGCGCCGGGGTCGGTGCTGGTGAGCTCGGTGCCGTCGCCGGTGTGCCAGGTGAACCCGGTGGCCGTGGCGACGATGTCGACGTCGAACCCGCGGATGTCCACGGCGAAGGTCTGTGTGGTCGGACCGTCGGTGTAGAAGACGACGGGCAGGCCGACCAGACCGTTGCCCGGCGGCTGCTGCTGCGTGGGCAGTTGTGGCAGCGGGAGGGTCTGGAAGTAGCGGAACACCTCACCCGGGGACGGCGGCGGGTTGAGCGCCGTGATGTCCACGCAGGTTTGCGCGAGCGCGATCCACCCACCTACCGGGGTGCCGGGTGCTGCGCCGAAGGAATCAAATCCGTCCACCGTCGTACCGTCGGGGAGGACGAGGCGCTGTTGCTCGATGACGAGCATTTGGACGACGCGGTCCGGAGGTGCAGGGCAGAACGCGTCGTCTTCGGCGCGACACACGCTGCCCAACGCCCTGTCGACGGCACACGGCTGGCTGAGCCGGTACCGGTATGGCGATGCTGGGATCGCCTCGTTGCTTGCGCCCCAGCCTTTACCGGGATCTTGATTGACGTACGCAGCCGTGAGTGCGCCAGGGACGGTACTTACATCTGGGCAGATGGCCCGCCCGCAATCGGCTGCATCGGCAGGAGCGATGCCGATCAGGATCCATGCGAGGGTGAGGACCCAGGCGGCTCTTAAGACGTTGGTCATCCGAATGTGAGGTCGGTCATTAGCCAAGTCTCTTGGCTGGCGTTCCACCTCAACGCTGCGCCACCAAGGATGTTCGAGTACGGCTCCGAGCCGCCCTCAACCGCAGCGCCGTCCGCAGCGCGGACCACAAATGTCGCTTGGTTGACGCGCAAGGGCAGTTCGGCGACGGTCTCCTTCACTAGCGGGCGGCCAACCTCCACAACTGTCATCTCTCCGCCCTCGTAGCGTTGACCCGCTGCTGCGGCATTTTCAGTGCTCGTGGCTATACGAGCGCAATCGATGCAGCCGTCGCTGAACTCGCGGAGGGGAGCGGCGTCCATGACGATGGACGTCCGGTTGATGAGGTCGATGTAGTACCGCACGAACGCCTCCGCACCCGCGGCGTCCTGGGTGCGGGCCTCGTCCGGCATCGGCATGTCCGCCGGGCCGAGGGGTGGGAGCTCGGCCTCCGACGGCTGGGTCGCGTCCGCGCTCGGCAGCGTGTCGCTGGCCTCCTGCTTCTCCGAGCACCCGCCCAGCAGGGCCACGCCCGCCGCCAGGCCGGCCACCAGTCGCAGCGTCGTGCGCCGTGCCACGTCGTCCACCCCCGAGTCGTTCGCCCAACCGCCGGGACACTACGGAGCCTGGCGAACCCGGGCACGCAGCCCTGTGGACAACCACCCGATCGCATTGCCGGTGTTCCTCGGGCTCTGGCCCGGGGGGCCCGGCGGCACACCGCGACGAACACCCGCACAGCCAGGCGCCCCCGCCCAC